>CANPVN010000032.1 GCA_947581755.1 uncultured Clostridia bacterium
ATAAATAGTTAGGTTTTTGCTATCTTCGCTGCGACGATACATTACACGCTTGAAAAGAATAATTATTACAGCACCATCGACAACTCAATAACTCCGCTAAATGTCAAGAGTTCAAACTGACTTGCACTCGTGCCGCCATTAGGGAATTGTACGAACACTCGCCAAAGAGAATTCGTACTTTTTCTTTTATACGGATGTTTCGAGGCGGGCTTTGACATAACAGATTTGAAACCCCTGCCTCCCTCTCCTATCGGCCGGATGACTCAAAATCGAGACGGATACGGTAATTTTACAAAGTAAGATCTGTCCGATGATAAAAATTAAAGGCAACCGTGGAACTCAATCCATAGTCGCCTATTTTTTATTTATATAATGACGCTTTTTCTTCAAGCAATTTGAATTAATATCTCACTTTGCGGAACATATCTCATTGGCAGGCATTAGGCAACATTGTCATCACTTCTCCCAATACGTTAAATATGATATAATGCGCAGAGGTAGCGCCGATTAGTTGTTGCAATGCGCTTGATTTTTCTTGCAAATCATGCAAAACAGCAAGCCCTTTGGAGCAGTGGAATATTTACATTCACCTACTATTAAGTTTTACCGACACTATATCTATGGCAACAATAATGTCGGTCATTGTTTGTTTAATATTATACCCAAAATTATAATAATTGCAAGTATATTAACACGCTCGTCGGGAAATTTTTTATTTCAAAAGTAAAAATAAATCCGAATCTGCTTTCATAAGGTGACTTATGAAAATCAATTACGAAGGATCCGCAAAAATCAAAAAGCAGACAAAACCCGAAGTTTTTGCCTGCTTTTTGATTTGATTTGGTTTACGACTGTTCCGCTACATACAACTCGTTTGAATTCTTGTTCAAGCGAGTCTTTTTCGTCTTTATTATAGCATTGCCGCTATGATCACTACATATATTATCAAGTAAACAGCAGCCAGCGCCATAGCGATTATTGAAATTACCATGCCTGCCGTTGCAAGTCCCATGCCCTGCTCACCCGTTTCACGACATTGCTTACGCGCTATAATAGAACAAATCAAGCCTGCCAAAGGCACCAAAAACGAAAGCACTAAGCCCCATATCGCCAGCGTATTGGTCTTATTTTGTTGAGCGACTTTATTTTGAGACTGAATGGGAACTCCGCATTTCGGACAAATGACGGCGTTGTCGTCTATGAGATTTCCGCAATTCTTACAATACATAAATTTTACCTCCTTTGAAAAAAATATATATTTATTATAACTAACCAACAGTTAGATGTCAAGCAAAAACTAACTGTTAGTTATAAAATTTCATAAAGGAGTTTTTTATGGATTTGATAAAACAGCGTTTAAGTCAAGAACTTAAAGCAAGCAATTTTACTACAATTGAAATTGCAAAAAAAGTAGGGATATCGCCCGAAATGGTAACACAATATTCCACCACAAAAAAATTGCCGCGATTGGATACATTCGCAAAACTTTGCAAAGAATTGGATTTGTCCGCCGATTATATATTGGGGCTGAAAGATTGATCCCCCCGCCCTCACTGTGTTTTGAAAGCCGCTATTTATTTGTCTTATTTGGTTTTTATTTGCAATTATCGGTTTATATCGGCGATAATTTGCAATGGAGATCGATTATAGAGTTGCCGTTGTCGGGTTTTGAATTTCGAAAGCGACGATGCCGTAAGTATCGACTTCTGTCTTGGGATAAAATTCACGGCAATCTCTCAGCGCATCGTCAAGGGTAAGGTAAATGTCGCGGAAATCTTGCCAATTTTCCGTTAGAGCATCTTTCCAGCCGCTGTAAACTTTAACGGCTTTTACCGTTACCTTTACGAAGTTCTTCTCATTTTGATTGGAAACCAAAACGAGGGCATCTCCGACTTTAATTGTCATTCTTTCGGGAGTTGCCAAACGGTATTCGTGTTTTTTATTCCCTGAAATTATTTCGGGAATAAATTTTTCTTGTATTTTCATGTAATGTGATTTCATGATTATCTTACAAAAGCAGAGAAATAAAATTCGATTTGCAATATCAGTCTGAGACTATTTCCACAACCGTATCTTGCGGAGGCATTCTCATTGTCATAAATTCTTCCACCGTCGTTTCTACGCCGTTCACCTTAAGACTTTTCGTTTCGGGCGGCGGAGTCTCGACATCGGAAAGCGGATGTCCCGATGTGACATACCCCTCCTCTGTGATTTCCCCGTTCACTTTCACCGTGAAAAGATAGAAAGTACCGCTGAACTTAAAAGTTTCTCCGCCTACAGTCGCGGTCACGTCAATGTCCTTGCCATATAAAGTTCCCGAAGCGGAATCGCTCTCGGTATCGAAAGTAAAGGTGATTTTGCCGTCGTCGGAAACAGAATAACGAAAGGGACTCGTTTTCGATGTTTTTACGATCTCGATTTCACCATAAGCCTGTTCCGATTCCGAAAAACGAAGAACGGCGATCATCTCTCCCGACGCGTCAAAACTCGAAGTTATACCCGTAAAAAGTTTTGCAAACGGCGGTTGGTGTGTTGTGAAAAAGGAACATGCGGGAAAAATCGCCAACGCCGCAAAACAAACAATAGAAACAATAAAAAATATTCTTTTGATTTTCATTAAGGTGCCCTCCCTGCTCTTTTTATGGAGTTATTTACATAAGTTGATATTAAATTGGATTAACTTTACAACAAAATGGTTCAAAAATTTCGCGAAGTTCGGATAATGTAGTTTTCCCTTTCAAAAATAAGAATTGCGCTTCGGCATAAACATTTGCACCTTTTGACTCAAATATGATTACTATAGGCATACCTGTTTCAAAGATATATAGATAAATAATATTATCGTTTATTTTACAATTATTAAATTGCTTCTTAGCTATATAAGCTGTTCTTAACAAGATAATATTACTTAAACTATAATTTTCATTGATATTGATAGTATCAATTATTACTTGCGGAGACACTTTTTGTAACAATTGCACTTTGAGCAAGTCCGATAGAGAATTCCAATCATCTATTTTTATTTCACCTGTCGAAATTAAATTATCGAACATTTTTTCGCAATCTGGATAAGTAATACTAAATTTTTTTATGGGAGTATCGTAGTCGTTGGCTACAAATTCTTTTCTTGATTCCGTAACATCCTCTAAATCTATATTTAATAATTGCAGATATTGGTCACTTTTAACCATTTCATCAAGTATGGCCGCCATTTCCATTCCCATTTTATCTAAATTTGCTTGTTTCCCACAAGCAACAAATAAAAATAAAATTGGACTGATTGATAAAAATAATGCCAAAATTTTTTGTTTTAATTTCATATCAATATTTTTCTCCTTTGTTATTTTATTAAAAATTTTAATGTTTCCCAAATTAAAAAGATTTTTAACGGTTTTCAATAGTCCGATTTATCTTTTTGACTTTCCACAAAGCCCAACATATACAGAAATGCGGGAGCGGGAATGCGATAGATCTTCTTTCCTCCGTAATAAAACTCTCCGAAATCATTTGCTCGCTTGGTAATTACAAGATTGGGATGCTTTTGACCCGACATGGTTACAATTGCCTCCGACTCGGATATTTTTGCTTGATCCCGATATTTTACCTCAATCATTATCGTCATCTTCTCGGATTTTACAACGATATCTATCTCATTTCCTTTCTTGCCTCCTCTATAATATCCTATCTGCATTGCCTTATCATAATAGAACGACTTGATATGCTTATAAACGGCAGTTTCAGCAATAATCCCGAGTTCGTCGGGATTGTTTGTGATATCATCACGCATAAGTACCGCATTGCGCATAGCGGCGTCGGCAATATAAATTTTATTTTGCGCCTTCAAAATCTGTTTTGCCCCGACGTTGATCAGAGGGCTGATATAAATCAGATTAGCGCTTTCCAAATAGCCGATATATTTCTCTACCGTGGCTCTGCTCACGCCGTCAAGTTCCTTGGAAAGCGTTTGGATATTGATGATGTCGGATGAAGTGTAGCATAGATAAAGAAAGATCTTTTCAACATCGGCGATATTGCGAATGGCATAGACGGATGGCAAATCTCGCTTTAACGCTTTATCGACAATATCTTCCCTGAGTACTCTTTGCGCATAAAGGTCATCCGAACTCAAAGCAAGTTCGGGAAAACCGCCTACTTGTAAATATCGAATAAAAGGGACTTGCAGCAAAGAAAGTTTATTAAAAATTTCAGTATGTTCGCGAACGGAACGCAAATACATTTGCGTCGGTTTCAAATCCAAAGGAAGTTCGGGAACATTTATGCCCGTTAACTCGCAATATTCATAAAAAGAGAGTGTGGGAACATGAATTGTCTTCCAACGTCCCAAGCCGCTTTCGGAGATCTTATCCGTAAGTATCGGGCTTGCGGATCCCGTTGCCATAATGCGCATTTTCGGATTGTTGTCATAAAGAATTTTCAACCAGCTGTTCCAATCCGTCGCATACTGTATTTCATCGAAGAAACAATATATCTCCTCTTCGGACGAAATGTTGTTCCGATAGATCTCCACTACTTTGTCTATAGGACAGAATTTCAAAAGCGGATGATCGAAAGATAAAAACAGAATGTTTCTCGGCAAAATGTTTTTTCCGAGCAAATCGCTTATTGCCTGATACATAATAATCGTCTTCCCCGTTCGCCTTGCTCCGCATAAAATGACCGACCGCCTTATATCCTTTCGAGCAAGCGTATCCATCGCCTCATAGTAGGCGAATCGCTTCATGGGTTTATTGAATTCCTGTCCCACGTTGCCCGATTGCCACCAGGGATTGTATGAAAACAAAAGATTAAGTATATTTTCGGAATTAACAAGTTCCATTTCGATACCTCGCAAACATTATATATAAAAATGCTTTTATTATCAAGCAAAATGGCATAATTGCCGAAAATATTATAAGTATAGTTGCAATCTTTTCTTAAAAAATGTCAATTCCCTCGCCTAAAGTTGCATTTTTCAAAAACAAAAAACAAGACTTTTTTCATTGCTTTTCGATTTGATGGAGATGACTTCTTTTGTTCGAAAAAACTTTTCCGAAAGCGACACTTTTTGGGAACCTTTGCAAAAACCCCGTGGAGAAAGATTTGCCTATCCACCTCCCGATATAAAAATGCACGGCAAAAAGCCTAAATAGTAAATTTGCGCCGTTGAGTCAATTTAGTGGAACTCCACGAGAGAAATTTTTACAAATTTCATATACTGAATCGTGGAATAACGATAAGGTATTTAACGATAGCATGAAAACCAACGAAGCGATCTTGAAGCGTATCGAGGAGATATGCAAAGAAAAAGGAAAAAACGTCTGTAAGGCGTGCTTAAACGGCGGCAAATCGCCCTCCGCTCTCTACGACCTTATGAAAGGAAGGACAAAATGTCCGAAAGTAACGACTATCAAGAGCTTTTGCGAGGGAGCGGGAATTACTTTATCCGAATTTTTCGACAGGGATTATTTCAACAATTTAGACGACGATGATTAGCGTAAAAAAGTCCGAAGTCCGCAAGGATTTCGGGCTTTGATTTATTTTCCCCTCACGCTAAGCGAAGCGACGAAGTAGCAAAGTGAGTGTATCTTGAAAATTCACTCACCTCCTTCGTGGGTTCAGAATGAGGGCGCGCGCCAAAACTCTCGGCTCCACCTTTGGGACTCCTACATATTATTATAAAACAAACGGCAAAAAAAAGCAAACAATATGTAGGTGTACCTTCGTATTTTATTAAGGTCGATGGCTTAGAATACTATGTAGGTAGAACTACATAAGGAGGCCGTTTTGACTGTAGGTGAAGCCGTTGCAAAACGAATCAACAAATTGCTGATCGAGAAGAAAATGACGCAATATCGGTTGGAACAAAATTCGGGAATCCAACACGGCAGTATGCAATGTATCATGAACGGTCGGAATAAGACGGTAACATTGAGTACGGTCATCATGATCGCCTGCGGTTTCGATATGACGCTCTTGGAATTTTTGGACGATCCTGTGTTTACTTCGGAAGATTTGGAAGTCGAATAAATAGGTAATTACAGTAGACAAAAATGACAGTCATAAAATGCTTTTATTGTTAAGTAAAATGGCATAATTGCCGAAAAGATTGTAATTATAGTTGCAATCTTTTCTTAAAAAATGTCAATTTCCTCGCCTAAAGTTGCATTTTTGAAAAAACAAGAAACAAGACTTTTTTCATTGCTTTTCGATTTGTCGGTTATTTATTATACCCGAGTTTTTCTACATAGTCTCTCTTGTTTGACACCGTAAGGTCAGATTAATTATGATACTCTTTGTTGCGTATAAAAAAAGCGAGATTCGAATAATCTCGCTTTTTTATGTTCACCTGTAATCATTAGGTGACGGATTGCTGGTCGAAGTGGCGAGACTTGAACTCGCGACTTCACGGTCCCTAACCGTGCGCGCTACCAACTGCGCTACACCTCGAAAGCCTTGATATTATACCACAAACTAAGTTTACAGTCAAACACTTTTACAGCATTTTCAATAAATTATATGCCGTTTTTTTATTTTTCGTGTTCCGAAACGGATTATCTTCTCGCAAAATCTCCCATTACTTCGCTTGCCGACGAGATATAAGCGAAGGTGTCGGGATAGGATTTGATTATTCTCTGGATGTCTCCCATCTGGCGTTTGCTGACTATGCACACCAAAAGGCTCTTGTCCGTGCCCGAGTACATTCCTTTGGCGGGAAGCGCGGTAACTCCTCTGCCGAGTTTTGTCATAATCTCCTGCGCAAGATGTTTGGGCGCGGTAGTCACTATCTCGAACTTATACGCCGAGGTAAAGCCCTTCATTATCTTATCGCAGGTAAAGCTGACAAAGAACATATTCACTATCGAATACATGATAGGCTCTATCGCGACGACGAGTTTATCGGCAAAAGAAGCGTCTTGAGGCAATCTCGCGGTATAGTTCGACCAATAGACTATCAAAGACGAAGCGACTACTACTGCGTCGAGCATAAATACCAACCAGGCTATACTGAATTCGGGGCGTTTTTTGCGCACTATCGCGGCAAGCGCTATCGAGCCGTCCGCCGTGCCGAAAACCTTTATAGTCCAAGCGAAAGTCGCGCCGCCCAAAGCGCCTCCTATCGCCGCGGCAAACAATTTTGTAACTTTATCCGTCGCTATATATTGCGGAAAACCCACCTGTACCATTATTATTTCCATAACGTTGGTGACTATCGCCAACGCGGTTACCGTCAAAGCCGACTCGAAATCGACGACGATAAACGAGGCGATTATAAGCGGAATACTGATGATTATTACAAAATATCCCTGAGGAAAGCCGAGTTTATTCTCGAGCATCGAGCCTATGCCGTAAATGCCGCCCGGAGCAAAATCGTTGGGCGTGGTAAACACATAATAAGAAGCGGCGACCAAAAAACTCATGGCAAAGACCATAAATATACGAAAAAGTATGTCCAAAGGTTTTCGTTTGGGCAAAGTAAAGCGTTCTTTCAGCGTGAGTTTGTGTTCCTCTCTCTTTACGACGTTTTCCTCGGGGTCAATGGGAACCAACTCGGTTTTGACTTCTTTATCTATATTTTCGATATTTTTATCATCCATAGCCGACTCCTTACGGAAACGGAAGTCCGTCTCGAAAAAACGGAAGGCGATCGACCTCCGTTTAACAGTTATAGTTATAGCAAATTGCGACAAAAAAGTAAAGTCTTTTTATTTGATTTTATCTATTTTCCCTATTTTTACAGTCGAAAATCCGTGAGCAAACCGCGCCCGCGAAGTCCTTTTCGTGGCTGACGAGCAATATCGCGCCTTTGTATTCGATGAGAGCCTTTTTCAAAGACTCCTTGGCGCGCACGTCGAGATGATTTGTCGGCTCGTCGAGTATCAAAATGTTGGATTTTTGTTGGCAAAGAGCGCACAGTCTCACTCGGACTTGCTCTCCGCCCGACATATCGCAAAGCCGTCTCGAGGCAAGTTCGTTTTTTATTCCCACTCTCGCAAGCGCCGCCCTCACGTCTTTAAGATTGAGTCGCGGAAACAGATTGCTTATATATGCGACGGGACTTTCGGAGCGGTCGTTTATCGCGCTGTCCTGCTCCAAATACGAGATTTTGACGGCGGGATGGAAATCGTATTCCCCGCCCTTTGCGCGTATAAGTCCCATTACGGTCTTTATCAAAGTCGTCTTGCCTATGCCGTTGGTTCCTCTTATCCACAGTTTATCCTCGCTTGAGAGCGTGAAGGAAATCGGCGGTAAAAGAGGCTCGGTATAGCCTATGGACAGTTCGTTCAATTTGAGAAGTTCCTTTGTGTGCAGCGGCTCGAGAGGAAAAGAAAACTCCGCGTCGTAAATGACGGAAGGCGGACGCATTATCTCCATTTTGTCGAGTTGCTTTTTGCGGGCGTTCGCCATGCCCGCGGTTGCCGCTCTCGCGCTGTTTCTCCTTATATAGTCCTCGAGTTTTTCGCGTTCTCGCTGTTGACGGATATAGTTTTCTTCATACTGTTTGGCGTTTTGCTCGCGCTGAGCCAAAAATTGAGTATAGTTGCCGCCGTATTTTTTGATTTCTCCGTTCTCGATATTGATTATGCATTTGCACACCTTGTCGAGAAACTCGGTGTCGTGAGAAATAACGAGAAAAGTTTTGGGAGAGGACGACAAAAACTCCGCAAGCCACTCCACATGCTCTATATCCAAAAAGTTTGTAGGCTCGTCGAGAAGCATCATGTCGGGTTCGGCAAGCAAAAGTTTGGCAAGCATGAGTTTTGCCCTCTGTCCGCCCGACAGCGTAGATATGACGGTATCGTAGCCGAAGGCGTCTATTCCGAGTCCCGCCGCCGTCTTTTTGATTTTGCCGTCAAGTTCGAAATATCCCGCCATGGTGAGTTTATCGAGAATATTGTTGGCTTTGTTTATAAGTTTTTCCGTCTCGTCGGGGTCCGAGTCCGCCATGAGAGCGTAGTACTCTTCCATTCTCGCGTTGAGTTTGTGCAACTCGGCGAAGGCTCCCGAAAGATATTCCATCACGGTAAGATTGCGGTCTATGTCGGCGTGCTGGTCGAGATACTCTCTCTTAATGCCCGAAAGCCAATTGACTTCTCCCTCGTCCTGCATGAGTTCTCCCGCCAATATGGAAATAAAGGTGGACTTGCCCGCGCCGTTAAGTCCCACTATGCCCGCGTGTTCGCCGTTATTCACGCTTAACGATGCGCCCTTGAAAAGCACCTTGTCGTCGTACATGTGCGATAGATTTTTTATCTCGAGAATACTCATTGCGTCGCAGTCTCCGTTACCTGTTTTTCCAATCGGACTATACACTTGGGGTCGGTATTGTCGCTCATGGAGTTGTCCACAACATAGCATACCCGCACGCGATCGCCGTTTTCCAACTCCGCATCGCCCTTGTAGCCGTACTCCGAGGAATGAGGATAAAAGAAATTCAACTCGGAAGTCTTACCGTTCGCGTCTGTAAAACTTACGGTAAATTTTCCGCCCTCTTCGTAACTTTCGCAGCCTTTGAGTACGCCCTCGACGGTCAGATATTCCCCTTGTTTGTAAGCGTCAACGTACTGTTTTTTTATATCGAAAACGACGGTTATGTGAACTACCCACAAGACAACCACCATAAGGTTGAACAGGACAACCACCCATTTCCAGAATTTTTTATCCTTATAAAAGCCTATCCAGGACAACGCCATAAGCACCGTACATACGCACAGAACGTAAAACAGCGCGTTGAACATCGTCGAATTGACTATCTTATCGGGAATTTCGTAAATCGTCTGATACATAACAATCCCAATCCTCTCCCTTATAATATATCATAAATCCGAGAAAACTCAAAATATTTTGCCCGCAATTTACATAAAATATTTTTTACTCCGTTTTTATTGACTTTCGGCGGCTCTTTATGTACAATTTAATCCATGAAATGCAATTTATGCCCGAGAAAATGCAATATCGACCGCGCGGTAAGCAAAGGAGCGTGCGGCGAAGGCGAGGAGATCCGCGTCGCTCTTTCCATGCTCCATTTTTTCGAGGAGCCCGTCATCAGCGGCGAAAAAGGCAGCGGAGCCATCTTCTTTTCGGGCTGTCCGCTCAAATGCGTCTTTTGTCAGAACGGAGATATTTCTCACAGCCAAAAAGGAAAGATAATGTCCGAGTCTCAACTCGGCGATCTTATGCTTTCTTTGCAGCAGCAAGGCGCGCATAATATAAATCTCGTAACTCCCACGCACTTCGCCGACAAGATATTCAACACACTGGAACGCGTAAAACCCAAACTTTCCATTCCCGTTATCTATAATTGCGGAGGCTATGAATCCACCGAAACAATAATCCGCTCCCGCGGGCTTATAGACGTATATCTCCCCGACTTTAAGTACTTCTCGCCGACTCTGTCGCAAGCCTATTCCGCCGCGCCCGACTACTTCGAAGTCGCTTCCAAGGCGATCTCTTTGATGCTCGAGGCTCAACCCAAAGTCGTCATACGCAACGGACTTATCCGAAAAGGCGTGATAATAAGGCATTTGGTGTTGCCGAGCTGCGTCGAGGACAGTATGAAGATCATCGACTTTATCGCCCGAAACCATAAAGGAGCGCTCGTCAGCGTCATGCGTCAATATACCCCCGATTTCTATCGCGGAAACGAAAAAAATCTACGCCGACGCCTTACTTCTTACGAATACGACAAAGTAATTTCCCGCGTCCGAGAGTTGGGTCTTGAAGGCTTTATGCAGCAAAAAGGCTGCGAATCCTCTTCATTCACTCCCCGCTTCAATCAACAGTAAAACAATACTCCCGAATGAACTCTTTCCTTTACCTTCGGGAGTTCTTTTTTGTTTTACGCAAAATTCAGGTATTTTCGGTATCTCCGAATAAAATCTCAAGTATTTTGTCGTTGTCGAGATTTTCGTTTTCTTTTATAAAATTCTGCCCGAGTTTTTGTTTTTTAAGTTGCAAAAGTCGGATCTTTCTCTCCACCGAGTCCTCCATAAGCAGACGATAGACGTTGACGGGCTTGTCCTGTCCTATTCGATAGGCTCTGTCGGTGGCTTGTTCCATGACAGAGGTGTTCCACCAAGGGTCGTAATGAATGACCATATCCGCGCCCGTAAGGTTCAGTCCCGTTCCGCCCGCACGCAAAGAAATGAAGAACAGCGGCGTGGAATCGGAATTGAAACGATTCACAAGCGTTATTCTGTCGGCTTTGGGAGTGTCTCCTTTAAGCAGATAGCCCGCTATTCCGAGTTCGGCAAGACGCATTCTCAAAATGTCTATCATAGAGGTAAACTGAGAAAAGATGAGTATCTTTCTCCCCGCCGCCACACCGTCTTTTATAAGTTGTATCGCGGCGTCGAGTTTCGAAGAGTTACCTGTATAGGAATGATCCACAAGCGAAGGATCGCAACAAATCTGTCTCAAACGCGAAAGTGTGGCAAGCGCGTCCGTCCTTTTCAATTCTCCCGTGTTGAAATCGAACTTGGCAAGAGCCAATGTCCGTCTGTAAAGTTCGCGCTGTTCGCCCTCGAGAGGACAGATTATTTCCGTCTCGATCTTGGGCGGCAGTTCTTTCAATACGTCGGCTTTGAGCCGCCTCAATACAAAAGGAGAAATCATGGCTTCCAATTTAAGAGCGGCTTTTTCGTCTCCCGCGATTATTTTTTGTTCCGATTCGTCGCGGAAATTGAGATAATCTCCGAGATAGCCCGGCATTATAAAATCGAAAATAGACCATAACTCCGACAGACTGTTCTCTATCGGCGTTCCCGTAAGCGCAAATCTGTGCTTTGCCTTTATGCTCTTTACAGAAGCGGCGTTCTTCGTCTCGGGGTTTTTTATATATTGAGCCTCGTCTATCACGGCAAGTTCGAACTCGATATTTTCATACATCTCGTAATCGCGGCGTATAAGTTCGTAAGAAGTAATAAGTACTCCCTTCGAAAACGCGCCTATCTGATCTATTCTCTCGGAATTGCTCCCCATCACCGCAAAAACATTGATATGGGGTGCGAATTTCTTAAATTCCGAGATCCAATTCAAAATCAATGTGGTGGGACAAATGATAAGCGTCTTGCCCTCGGCTATGCCCGAGATGAGCGCTATCGTCTGAATGGACTTTCCCAATCCCATGTCGTCGGCAAGAATACCGCCGCAACCGAGATTGTATAACGAAAGCAACCAACAATATCCCTCTTTTTGATAGGGACGCATTATCTCGTCTAACTTCGCGGTGGGCGCTTGAGTCAGTCCGTTACCCCTTATGCTCTGTAAGATCTCTTCCAATCGCGCTCTTCCCTCTATCAATTCGTCGGTATCCATAAGCCGCTTGAGATAGGGCGCATAATACGCGGGAAGAGTGTAATTCGTGTTGTTCTGCCCGCCCAAACTCATAATATCTTTCAGCGCGAAAACCGAAGGGTCGGACAGGTCTATAAAGGTATCCGAAAGTTTTACGAAATCATGCCCCTCTGCCGCCGCCTTGAAAATCTTTTGCAATTCCTCTTCGGTAAAATCCTCGTCCGAAATGTTTACGTCAAGCAGTCCGCCGTTAAGTTTTAGCCCCACGCGCATCTTCACACCTCGGCGGAATTTGAGTCGGCGCAAACTGTCCGACATATATATATCGGCATAATTGTATATCTGTTGCAGTCCCTCTTTCAAAAATACGAAAATCTTTTTCTCGTCGGAAATAGTAAAGTCGGTATCGAAATATCTGTTCAATACCTCTTTCAGCCCCCTCTCGGCTTCGACGTCACGCACCACGCCCGACGGCGTGTTGTCGTCGTACATATTTATTTCCGTAGAGCCGTAATAAGTCTCGACTTCCGCTCTTATCTCGGAATACACATAGTCGAGAGTTATCTTCGCCGTAAAAGCGGGCGCGTCAAACTCCAATAAGTCAATGTCGGTGGAAATATCCAAACCCTTTACGTATTTTATGACTCCGTTGTAAAAAGCGGGCATGTCCGTCCGAGAGATATACAACGTCTTTTTGCTTTCGAAATAACTCATCAATTTAATGAGATTGTCGTACTCTCCCGAGCGGCAAGGATATATATCGGTGGCTGTCACGAAATAATCGTCTGTCGCGCCGCGAATAATATCGAAATCCGCTCTGCAATTAAGCGTGTATCCGCTCTTTTCCTTCACAAGCGTCACGGGCAGAGTAAATTCGTCGGGCTTTTCCACAAGTCTGTCGCCGCTGCCTGTGTTGGGCGCGGTGAGCTTGAGAAGTTTGAGAGAATATATCTCCATCAACTTGTCTGTCTCTTCTTTCAACAACTTGAAAGTGTCCCTGTCCGCAACGCACGAATCTCCGCGCTGAGCATATATCGACAAGAAAAATTTGAGCAGCGTCGCTCCCGCCGCGTCAAAACTTTCGGGAACGGACATCAACTCGAGAGCGGCTCCGTATCGTCTTGTCTGCGCCGTCTCGAAATCATTGTAAAATTTCTTTATATCGCGCACAAGATACTTTTTTTTCAAGCCTATATTAAGACGAACATAAACCTCGCCATCCTTTATAACCAACTCGGGAGCAAGTTCCGCCTTGCCCGTCGCGCCCAAAAACCTTATCCTTCGCGTCCTTGAAAACCCGTCTATAAGTTGAGATACCGCTATGTCGGAAGGTCTGCTCTGCTCCTCCCTCTTCTCCGCTTGAGGATATTTCTCCTGAAAAGCCAACGCCGCGGCAATTATGTGCTTGCATGGACCTCGGGAATGGGAAAACGCAGCGCAGGTGCACGAATAATCGTCAAGCTCCCCTTCGTCGTCAAAATCTATGGTTACGTTATAATCGTAATTCCCCGCTACGAGCGCAGTTATCTTAGTGCCCCGTTCTCCCGCCTCGTAATCTACGTTTTTTACCCTGTCGTTGTAGTATTTGCGCTTGCCGCTGTCTATCGCCGAATCCGACGCCTCGGGATACAGCGCGTTCAAATCAATATAAATTTCCTTTTTTGCCATAACCCTTCTATTATAGCACTCTTTTCCCAAAAAGTAAACCGCCAAACACCCCGTAATCCACATTTTTTCCTTCAATCAGGCGGGGCAGTACTCCTTTGTCAGTCTCTTTTTCCAACAAGCGGCAAAAGGTTCCTTTTGCGGACGATTGCTCCTTTTTAACCGAAAAGATAAACTTTTTGACGAGGCAAGAAAAGTCGGATTATTATAATAGCCCCTGCGGGAGAAAAATCAGACCTTATACCTTGGCTCCCTTTGTTTGAAATGCGTAGCATTTCAAATAAGGGGAGCTGTCTGCAAAGCAGACTGAGGGGATTCGTTATTAGCAATATCTCCTAACGCGGAGATAACATTGGTGTTAAAAAAAACCTCTGCCGCGAACTGTGCCCGCGGGGGCTGCCCCGCCGGCTTTATGCTGTCCGTGTCCACTCGCCGGTCTTGGTTGTTAAAAGTTCGGCGGCTCTTTCGGGATTGGACAGCTCTTCCGAAGAGATCGCTTCTCCATCCACGCTCCAGCCTTCGGTCTCTTCGAATACCACTCTCGTCAATTCTTTGCAGCCTTTGAATGCTTCTTCCCCTATGCTGTTCACTCCCGACGGTATCTCTATACTTTCCAATAAAGTGTTTTGAAACGCCTTAGTCCCTATCCGTTCCAACGCTCCTTCCTTGGGCAATTCCACTACCTTCAATTTCGGACATGTATCAAATCCTATTATCTCTTTTATATTGCTTCCCTCTTCAAAGGTGATTTTCTCCAAGTTTTTATCTAATGAAAAAGGCCAGCCTTCGGAGTATTTTGTAAATTCCCGCACGCTTTTCGGTATTACTATCTCTTTTATTGCGGTATTTCCAAAAGCGCCGCCTGCTATCGATTCTAAATTACTGCCTTCTTCAAACTCAACTTCACGCAAAGCAGTACATGCCATAAAACTCATATATTTGATGCGTTTGACCTTCTTGGGTATCTTTATCTTTTCTATAAGACACTGCGCAAACATTCCCTCCTCTATGGACTCTATATTTGCGGACAATTTTACCTTTTTAAGTTGCTTGCAGTCGGCAAATACTCCCCGTTCCAAATTTGTCACGCTATCGGGTATCTCTATCTCGCATAACGCGCTCTTAAAGAACGCGCCCTCTCCTATACTTTCGAGACCTTCGGATAATTTAACGTTTTCCAATCCCGAACAATAAGAAAAAGAATAATTGCCTATACTTTTGACTCCTTCGGGTAAACTTATACTTGTTAATGAACTACAGTTAGCAAATGCCGCTATGTCTATCTTCTTAAGACTTTTGGGAAATGTAGGATTCTTCAATGACGAACAGAACGAAAAAGCCCTGTCCCCTATTTCTTGTATCCCCTCGGGTATTTCCACTTGTTTCAAAAATGTACAATATTCAAACATTTCATCGGATATCTTTGTAAGGCTTGATGATAATTTTACGGAAGTCAAATTTTGACAGTGCTCAAATGCAGATGCTCCGACTTCCGTTAATTTGTCGGACATAACCAAAGTCTCCATAGGAGATGAGCCAAAAGCATATTCACCCAAACTCGTCAAACTGTTCGGCAATTCCAGATATGTATTGCCCGAGGCACCTTTTCCGCTTCCGCTGCTGAAAAAACCAAAATCTCCTATGCGCCTTACCCCTTCGGGAATTTTTATATTATTCAATTTAAAACAAGACGCTATCGCTCTGCCGCAGATCTCTTCCACTCCTTCGGGAATAATAAGTTCCTCCAATTCGGTACATTGAAAAAATGCCCAATTGTTAATGATTTTTAAAGTATTCGGTAATACAACTCTCTTTATATTTAGATTTTTTGAAAAAGCATTTTCAACTATCTCGGTGACAGGATAACCGTTATATTCATTGGGTATGTATACTTCTTCTGTCTCCGCTATTATTTTCTCCCCGCTTACCCCGTATGTCCCATCCGACAACACTGTATATTTCAAACCTTCCGTCTCGTATATCGCATGAACTTCGGTATCTTCTTTTATCCCTTCGAATATTTCCACGTCCCATCTGCCGTAATTCCCGACTTTTAAGGGTACTTGGGGAATCTCGGATAAACTCCCGCCCTTCTTTACAGTTATTACTATATCAGGAGAACCTTCGGCTTTGAATGTCACTTTCACTTCTCCCGCTTCCTCTCCTTTACAGCTCACCAGAATAAGCGAAAGCGACAACACCGCCAATATAGTTATTATTATAAATAACCTCTTCTTGCCCATCTTTTATCTTTCTCCTATTACCACTTAAGATATTGAATATCCCCGGAAATAAATGGTGCATAAACTATATAATTTCCATCCATATTTGTTGAATCATTCGGTTGTCCTCCGCTAATCACAGAAGTTATTGCATCTGCAAATATTTCACCCAAATTTTTTAAAAATATATCAAAACTATCACCCGTTCCGACTTGTGGTATGTATCCCACTCCAATTACTGCATCGCCATAAAAGCTACTTCTTAAACCTATGACAAAAAAATTATACAGAAAACTTAGAGCCGTGTAACTATCATAAGTGATTACATATTCTACCTTCTTTTTTAACATTGTATCCGCTAAAGCGTTCACATCGCAAGGTAATTTTTCAAACTCAACTTGTCCATGATAATTATACTCTGCCAATCCGGTTGAAATTCCTTCTTTATATGCGTTTCCATCATTATCATCATAATAGAAAACATACATCAAATTGTCATCCCTATCATTAAGTGGATAATTACAAACATCTATCGCATGACTTACACCCAAACTATAATAATCATGAACTATAAAAATAGTTTCTTTCGGACATGAAGGTTCGTATGGACCGTAAATAATAATCTTTATTCCTTTTTCATAAACCATGTTTATTGAATCTATTATTTCATAAGTATTTAAAGTTTCAATCAAAATAATAGAAATCCCTTCTATATCAGAAAGCTCCTCAATATATTGTTGTTGTTGATCAATTCTAGAATAATCATCATAATACTTTTCATGGAAAATATATTCTACTTCATCGTCAGGATCATAATTTAAATAGGATTTTAAATAAGATACTGTCATTTTATTTTCTGAGCTATTTTGCATTAAAATACCAATTTCTATCGTCTCTTCTTCTGCATAAACTTGAGATTCGTTACGTCCTACAAACATGACGGAAGTAATGCTCAAGGCTATTACCATAAGCATACATAAAACTGTCTTTGCTGTTTTCATAATATTATACCTCCAATTTTTGTTATTAATATTATATTAACACCAAATAAGTCATTTGTCAATACTTATTTCATATTTATTTTATTTTTTTCAAACTTCAATAATAATATAAGAACAGATTTTCCCGTTTGGTTCAATCCGCTCTTTAAAAGTTATTGTACTGCCTTTTTTATATCATTTGCCTTTTTCCGTAAAAAATCCCTTTTTGACGAGGTAAAAAAAGGTCGGATTCATCTTCCGAAAGGGCTATTATAATAATCTAACCTTATAAAAAATTAACCGAAAAGTTTATCTTTTCGGTTAAAAAGGAGCAACGGAGC
>CANPVN010000033.1 GCA_947581755.1 uncultured Clostridia bacterium
GACTGAAGGGATTGTTATAATAATCCGACCTTATAAAAAACTAACCGAAAAGTTTATCTTTTCGGTTAAAAAGGAGCAACGGAGCGTAAAAGACTCCTCTTTTGAGTAAAGCGAAAAAGAGAGTCTCAAAGCGACTGTTGCGACGAGGTGACGCTGCACCCACAGTCGCGGTGGCGAGCCGCCACTGCCACAGTTCACGATTTACTTGATTACTAATTCCAATATTGTCTCCGCGTTCGCGGGATTATGCGAATAATTAATCCGAACTTATATGAAAATCGCTTCTGCCCAACAAGGCAAAAGCGATTTCTTTATAAATGGTTGCGGGGGTGGGATTTGAACCTCACGACCTCCGGGTTATGAGCCCGACGAGCTACCGCTGCTCTACCCCGCGTCATTGTTATGGAAGACTATTATAAACCACAAACTCGTGTTTGTCAAGCATATCTGAAGCGAAGAGGTGTTTTTTTTGCGAAATATTTGTCGAAAGAGTTGCTCTCCAACCCGAGAAGGCGGCGGTGGAAATTGCCTCGGCGTCCTCGTCGGAGTCCGAGCCTTCGGGGTCGGCGGACGAAGCGCAGCCTGCGGCGACGAAGATTTTCGAGGTATCGTCGTACTTCATCAACTTATCGGTGATATTCATAGTCCAATCGGCGAGGGGTTTTATGACGGCGGGGCGGTGGGTTTCGTCTCCGTAGAGTTCGACGCGGACGTTCTGCATAAAGGAGAAGTTGAGCATAAAGCCGAAAGCCATCAACAAGACGACGGTATAGCCCACGGCTCGGGCGACTCCCATGAGACCGCCGAGGGGTCTGTCGATTATTGCGGGGAGTTTGATACTTTTGAGTACGAGTTGCAGCACGAAAGTAACTATTCTCAAAAGGATAAAGAGGAAGATGCCGCTGAAAATTACCAAAATACTGCCCGAAATCAGAATGGAGAAGCCTTGCGCGAGGTTATCGAAAGAGAATGAGAGCACTTGGGGGTCGGCGAGGGGTTCTATCAACGAGCCTTTGAACAAGGACGCCAAAAAGCCCAACAAGAAACTCTTGTCGCTTATTGTTTTTATAATTGCGTCGGTGGGGTTTTGCGCGCCCGCCACTGCGTCGGCGAGTTGCGTACGGCTTATATTTTTGAGTTCTTCGGGCATTGCGCCGTAGATTTTATTATAGAAAGAGAAGCCCTCTCCGCTGTCGAAGAAGAGTCCCTTTATAAATCCCCAATTACAGATCCAACCCGCAACGACTTTTGCGAGGACTATCGCGAGAACGAACGCGACGAACCAGCCGCAAAAGGAAGCGAGCGTCTTGAAAAAGCCTCTCAAGACTCCGATTATCGCAAACAAGACGATGAGGATGAGAAATCCCAAATCGAAAAGATTCATTGAATGAGTCCTCCTTACAACGATTTTACACCATAGATTTTATCGCGGAAAGGGTGTTATGTCAACAAAAAAAGGCTTGAAAGGATTTTTGTTGCTCTCCGTTCTACTTTTGTTCTTCCGCCGAGGAGTTATCGGAATTTTTCTTGAAGCGTCGGGTAAGTTTCAGCACGGGCTTGTCGAGAATAACGAGACAAGCGGGCAAGATAAACATTGCGGTGAGTACGGAAATCACGCTGCCTCTGCACAGCAGAAGTCCGATGGAAGATATGGGCATGATGGACGAAAACAGTCCGATTATAAGCGCGGCGATGATGAGTATGGAGCCCGAAGTGAAGATAGTGGGCATTGCCTCTTTCAGCGCATAAACGGCGGCGTCTTTGGGCGGCATATCGTTTCTTGCGCGCAAGTAGAAGTCTGTCACCAAAATTCCGTAGTCTATCGTCGCGCCCATCTGAATACACACGCAGATTATATACGAGATAAAGAACACGGGCGAGCCCAACATTGCCGAGAAGGACATCGAGATCCAGATTGCGCCCTGAATGATCGCCACGAGCAGCACGGGCACCGACACCGAAACAAAAGTCAGTCCCACTATCAGAAGTATGGCAAGCACGGTAAAGACGTTGATTATCACGTTATCGAGTTGAAAGGATGTGGCTATATCGCGGTTTATGACGCTCTCTCCCGCAAGATAGTTGTCGGGGACGACGGCGTTGACTTGTCTCTTTATCTCGTCGAGGAGTTCGTAACTTTTTTCGTCCTCTATGAACAGCGAGACGTCGAGCAACATTCTTTTGTATCTGCCGCTGTTGCCGACGAGCGCGGATCTTGCCTTGGAGAGTGCCGAAAGCAACAGAGAAGAATACTCTTCGGAGTTGTCCTTTATCGACTCGGCAAGCGAGAGCATGGACTGCGCCGAGTTTATCCCGGAAAGCGCGTTGTCCGCCTTTTCTTTGAGTTCTTGAGACGAGGAGACTATATTTTGTCCCCTCTCGGATTCAAGGAAATCTTTTAATTGGCGTATTGTGATTTTTCCGTTCTCTCCCGCGGCAAGGACTATCATCGAAGCGGATAAATTATCGAGTCCCCCGAGAGTCGATAATTGCGTTGCCGTAAGTTGCTTTTCGAAAAAGCCCGCGAGTTCGTTTACCGACACGCCGTTTCGGTCTCCGAACACCGAAATTATATTCGCCGAAGTCTGTGTGTCGAGTCCCGAAATTTCCGACAATCTCTCCGCCGACAATTTATCGGCGAATCTGTCTGCGATAAAGTTCTCGGAAGCCGAAGCCGCGTCGTACAGCGCGTCGAGATAAGTCAACTCCTCGGGCAAAAAGGCGATAAGCAATGTTGCCGTTTGAGGCGTTATTTTCTCCGACGCTTGCGCGATGAGTTCGGGAGAAAGTCTCATTGCTCCCCAACTTGTCACCGAGGTCACGTTTTGAAGCGCGGCAAGGTTGTCCGTCAGCTCTCTTTCGCTTTGAGAGTCGAGTTTCCCGTCGTAGAGAATGACGACTTGGGAGGACTCTCCCATTTTTTGGGCTATGAGAGCCTCGTCGTCGGTACGCATCGCGCCGACAAAGGAGTAAGTCGTCGAGATATTCGAGAACACCGCCGCCGTCACGACGAGACAAGCGAAAATCACGGGAAGGACTTTTCGGCATTTTATCGAGACTTTGGCTATCTTGTCTCCGAAAAGAGGAACTGTCTTGTGCGAAAGTTTGATAAGCGGCTTTTCGAGGAGCAACACCAACGAGGGCATAACGAGAAAGACGCTGAGCATACTGAAAATAATGCCTTTACTCAAGACGCAACCTATATCGAAGCCTATTCTGAAGGACATGAACACCAGCGCGAGAAGTCCCGCTATCGTGGTAAGCGCGCTCGAAGCGACGGGAGCCAACGACTTGGCAAGAGCGTCGGCGACAGCGTCTTTGCCTTTGAGTCCGCTCCCTTCCGCGGCGGCGAAATTATTCAAAAAGATGATGGAATAGTCCATTGCCAGCGCAAGTTGCAAAATCGCGCCCACTGCGTTGGTTATGTAGCTTATAGAGCCGAACACGAAATTGGTACCCATGTTCATTATTATCGCCATGGCGACAACGACGAAGAAAATCAAAGGTTCGAGCCAGGAGCGGGAAGTCAACAGCAAAACCAAAAGCACGATGACTACCGCGATAATCATGATTATGGGCATTTCCTCGGATATGGCAATCCTCAGATTTTCGCTCGTCACCGAACTTCCGATGAGAGTAAAGCCCTCTCCCGAGGCTTTTTCTCTTATGGCGGCGGTTATCTCGACAGCCCGTTCCGATTGGTTTCCGCACCCCATATTGATATTTATCAGAGCGTCGTCGCCTTCGTAACGCGTAGTCACGAGGATAACGCCTTCGATTTTCTTTATATCGTCCGCGAGAGCCTCTGCTTCCTCTTTGCTCTTTCCTTCGCAGAACAGCTTGACGGAGCTTACTTCTTCGAACTCTCCCTGCATTGCGTCGAGAGCTTTTTTCGTCTCGGTCTTTTGGGAAAGATAGGTCGAAAGGTCGTAATTCACGTTTACATAAGGCATAAGAAAAACCGAGGCTACGGTGAGAGCCACAGCCACCGCGAGACAAATAAATCTGCCCTTTACTATGAGTTTTGCCAACTTCTCTTTCACAGAGGAAATTATAATACCAAACGCCGAAAAAGTCAATCGGCGGCGGTGTGTTTGCCGCACGGAAACACAAAAATTTAAGTAAAAAAGGGCGAAAGCTCCGCCTTCGCCCTTCCTCTTATCTATCGCGGTTTTTTATTCCATAACTATCTTGTTCTTGCCCTTCATGAGTTTTATGGTACGATTTACGTCGCCGCTGACGTTGTAGACGATGACCATAGCGTCGAGTTTGGTGTCGTTATCGATGATGAGTACTGTCTTTTCGCCGTCTTTGTAGTAATCTCCTTTGATTTTTCCGTCGGGAGTCATCGCGGAGAACTTCATATAATCGAGGTCGGCTATCGCGGGAGTTATGACGACTTTCTTGCCGCCGTCCTTTACGGTGACTCCGCCGAAGCAAGCGAGCAAAGTATAGATGGGCATAGCCGAGTGGAGACAGCACTGTTCCCCCTCGAGCCAAAAGTTTTCGGGCATGGAAGGCGAGGCGTTACGCGCAATGGAATAGTATCTGTTCTTCAAACGAATTGCCGCCAATCTGTGCCGTCCCAATTTGCACAACGCTTCTATGATATAGCACTCGGTATAGATCGAAGCGTTCTGCGCCGAACTCAGGAACGCCGCCAGGACGTCCTTGTTTCCGTCGGGTGTAAGGTCGGTAAGCACGGCAAAGGCGTTGGCTCTGTCGTCGCAGACTTTTCCCGACGAGAATATCGAGCCGTTGAAGAACTTTCCGACTATGGCGTTTTTGATGAGATTCATGCTGTTGTCTATGAACGAAGTATCCTCTATGCCGTTTCTCGAAGCAAGTTCTTTGGCATATCTCAGACAGGAGTAGTACAGTACGTTTTCGGTAACTTCTACGTCGAAGTTGTCGGTCTCGACATGAGCGTCTATCCTCGAAACGACCAATCCGTTGTTGTTTATCTTCCAATTTGCGAGATATTTGACTACGCAGTCGTAAATTCTCTTGTCAAGGTCTCCGTAAGAGTCGGTGTACGCCGCAAAGAACCCGAACTCACTGCAACACAGCAGTCCCGAAAAAGGATCCTCGTTGGGTCTGTAAAGAGCGTCCTGCTTGAGCATGCCCGACTTTTCGGCTTGAATGAGAGTATCGCAAATCTGCTTTCTTACCAAGGAGACTCCGCCCTCACCGTAAGCCATCATCAAATCTCTCGCGGCGACGACACAGTCGAAGAAATCGCTCGACGGCGCGGAATAGACCGAGACGAACCTGTCGGAAATGCACGCCGAGAGCGTGGACGCGCTCTTTTTGAATATCGCGTTGAGTACGGGGTCGCTGCAATCGAATACCGCTTTCATGTCCTCGCCGAAGCGCAAGGTATGGTATGTCAATTTTTTGAGTTTTATATCTTTGGGAGTCTCGACGACCAACCTGTCTCCCATAACGGAAAAGTAAGGGAACGCGAGATGATTTTCGTTCATTTTACCGATATATTTTTGATTTTTCTCGGGGTGTTCGCCGTAGAACAGAATTTCCGTCTTGGCTCTGTCGGAGTGAAAGGAAAAGGCGGGATATACTCGCTTATGCTCGTCGAATTTGACGGTATAGATGTTTTTATCCACCGTAGAAGTCTTTACGGGTTTAGCCTTCACGGGCTTTTCGGAAAAGGCAAAAGCGGGAATGGGGCGAAGAGAAAGCGGCAAAACGCTCTCGTCGTAAGCGCCCTGTTCCTCTGCGTCGGAAAAGATATTCGAGGCGTAATGCAAACTCATGAGTCCGTCCAACGAGTTCTCCAACGTCGCGTCGTACTGCCAGAAGGAATCCGAAAAGGTTGCGGAATCCTTGACGAACTCCACCCAGGACACGGGAGCGCATTCGAAGGTAGCGTCGGAACTCAATACGACCTTGTCTGAGCTTACCGCCTCGAAAATGAACTTGGGAGAGGCGTTGAGCGCGCCGCCGTTTTCGACGGGCGTGTGTTCGCAAATAAATACGAATACGTTTTCTCCCTTCGTCACGAACTTGGAAATATCCACTTGATCGTAGTAGTCGGCAACATTGCTCGTCATTCCGCCGTTGCGGACGACGAACTTGCCGTCTTTTTTCTTGTTGCCGATATTAAAGAAGTACCTTGTAGAGCAAGCTATGCGCGCCGTAAGTTTTTTGGGCTTCTTTTCGAAATTTATTTTTTTTCTGAAAATTACAAATTCGGGTTTGTCGAGGGCGTTTTTGCGCCATATCCACTTAGCCTCGGAAAAAATATTTGCCATAGAACAGTCTCCTTATCGTATAGTCGGTTTTATTTGTCGTCGGGGCGATCTTCCTCCGCCGTAGGCTCTTTGACCTTGCCGAGGAAAGAAGGGATTTCCAAGCCGCTCATTTTGAACACGTCGTTGAGAGGGGGTACGGATTTGAGCAACCCCGCTATGAAGTTCGCCGTCGCGGGAGATTTTCCGTCTGCGCCCATGCTGTCCCAAACAGTGACTTTGTCTATCTTTATGTTCTTTATAGCCTCTACCTGAAGTTTTACGAGAGCGTCGAGTTTGTCGGTTATAAGCATCTTGACAGCCTCGTCGCTGCCGCCCGCCGCTTCGACGAGTCTCTTGAAACCGTCGGCTTGCTTGGAAAGTATCTCGTAAGTTCCGCGGGCTTCGGCTTCGGCTTTCGCATAGATGGCGTCGGCTTCACCGCGCGCCTTTCTTCTCATCTGCTCGGCTTCGGCTTCGGCTTCGGTCTCGAGTCTCCTCTTTTCTATCTCGGCTTTTACGAGGACGTCCGCTTCGAGAGTACTCTTTTCTCTCTCGGCACGAACGGCTTCGGCTTGTTGCTGAGCCTTATACGCTTCTCTCTTGGCGTTTGCTTCGGCGACCTTTTCTGCGACCGAGGCTCTTCTCTGCGCTTCCGCCTCTACTTCCCGCAAGGTGGCGTTGGATTGCGCGACGTTGGCTTTAGCCTTGTTTTCGCCGTCCACCGCCGCGGAGTTGGCTTCCGCGACTTTGATTCTCTGATCCATAACCGCGTTGGCTTCGCCTATGCTACCGTCTCTGTTCTTTTCCGCAACGGAGCGTTTTGCGTCGTTTATCGCCTTCGCCGCCGCCTCTTTACCCAAAGCCTCTATATAACTCGACTCGTCGGTAATATCGGTAATGTTGACGTTTATGAGTCGTATGCCTATCTTTTTGAGTTCTCCCTCGACGTTTCTCGAAACGGCTTCGAGGAATTTATCTCTGTCGGAGTTTATCTCCTCAATATCCATCATCGCTATGACAAGACGCAACTGACCGAGAATAATATCGTTGCACAGATCCTGAATGTCCTTGAGTTTGAGTCCCAACAATCTCTCCGCGGCGTTCTGCATAACTCCGGGTTCGGTGGAAATGCCCACCGTGAAACGCGACGGCACGTCCACACGAATGTTCTGGTGAGACAACGCGCCTCGCAAATCGACGTTTATCGATATGGGAGTAAGGTCGAGAAATGCGTACGCCTGAATAATAGGCCAAATAAATTGCGCTCCGCCGTGAATACACTTGCTGGGGCGATTGGTGCCATCCTTTTCCTTTCCCATGCTTCCGTAAATAACCATTATCTTGTCCGAGGGGCATTTCCTGTATCTCGACAGAAAAACCGCGACAAGACTTATCAGAACCACGACTATGGCTATGATAAGAGCAACCATTCCGACAACAGTTAAAGCGCCGAATAACATATTAACAAATCCTCCTTAATAGATATTATGTTCGAAAATTTTATTTTAACGGCTCCACAACAAGAGTGCTTTCGCCGATCACGTCGGTGATTTTGACTTGAGAGCCCGTCTTGATAGGCTCTTCGCAATCGGTGATCGCGTCTCTCTCGATGAGAGTGTCCTGAATAACGACATTGACTTTTCCCATGCCTTTGCGAGAAGCGGGCACGGTAAGATAAACTTCACCGACTTTTCCCAGAGCGTTTTTGAGAGCGATATTGCCGTTGCTCTGAAGTTTCATAATGCTCTTCAAAAGGAAAGCGACGCCGACGGCAGCCGCCGCGCCCACCGCCAAACCTATAAGCAAAGCCGCCCACCAAGGCAAAACAAACGCCATAGTGTAAGCCATCCAACCGCCGACCGCAAGAAAAGCAAGCGCAGACCTCAACGACAAAACTCTCAACCCCGCTGCGGAACTTATGCCCTCGTCGTTGGCAAGATCCACATCGTCAAGATCTCCTCCGTCATAATCGAAGGAAGTATCGTCTCCGCCCATTCCGATTATCATAAGAATTATCTGCACGATCATGACAAGCGTCGCGGCAGCCGCTATGATAAACAAAACACGCTGGAACTCGGTGTTGGAATTCCACCAACTCGAAACGGATAAAAACATTTCTCTTCACTCCCTGCTTTCAAATTTAGGGTATAGATAAGTCTATACATAATTAAGTATAACACAATATAATACGATTTTCCACTGTTTTGAGATAGAATTTGTAAATTTCACAATATTCCCGCCCACCCTTTCGACGGATTTCCCCCTTCTCCCTCTCTCCCTTCCCCTTACCGTTTTTTCCCCTACCTTATACCTTGGCTCCCATTGGCTCAATTTCCCCTCCCGACCTTTTCTTGGCTCCCCTTGGCTCAATTTCCCCTCCCGACCTTTTCTTGGCTCCCCTTGGCTCAATTTCCCCTCCCTACCTTTTCTTGGCTCCCCTTGGCTCAATTTCCCCTCCCTACCTTTTCTTGGCTCCCCTTGGCGGCTTCGCCTTTCCTTCCTTCTCTCTTGGCTCCCTTTGGCGGCTTTTGCCGCCAAGGGGAGCCGGCGCCAATCAATCTAACCTTTTTCTTACCTCGTCAAAAAGTTTAACTTTTTGACGAAAGAGGAGCAGTCGCCTGTAAGAGGCTGCTTTTGACGCTTGTCGGAAAAAGAGCCTGACAACGGCGTACTGCGACGAGGCTGAGGGGATTAATTATTCGCACAATCCCCCGAACGCGGAAGTCACGCTTGAATTAAAATTCAAGCAACTCGCGATTTTGGGTGCAGCGTCACGCTGCCTGAGGGGATTATAATCAATCCGACTTTTTGGGTGAATTGTCAAGTGAAGCGCAACAGTAGTAAAAAAAGGCAAGCGTAAAATTTTCTTTTTACGTTTGCCTTATCGATGAAAAAAATCGGTCTTATGTACGCGAATAGGTCTTATTTGAAATATCTTTTCAAGAAGCCCTCAAACGCCTTGCCGTGGCGGGCTTCGTCTCTTGCCATTTCGTGAACGGTGTCATGGATAGCGTCGAGTCCGAGTTCCTTTGCTCGTTTTGCAAGATCCGTCTTGCCTGCGGTTGCGCCGTTCTCCGCCTTTACTCTCATTTCGAGATTGGTCTTTGTGGAGTCGGTTACGACTTCGCCCAAAAGTTCGGCAAATTTAGCGGCATGTTCTGCTTCTTCGTAAGCAGCCTTTTCCCAATACATGCCTATTTCGGGATAGCCTTCTCTGAAAGCGACTCTTGCCATAGCAAGATACATACCTACCTCACAACATTCTCCGTTGAAATTAGCGCGCAATCCCTCGACAACATCCTCGGGAACTTCGGGTTTTCTGCCCACTCCGACAACGTGTTCGGAAGCCCAAGACATCTGTCCTTCGACAACTTCGACGAACTTCTCGCCCGGAGCCTTGCAAAGAGGGCATTTATCGGGTCTTACATCGGATTCGACGATTTCACCGCAAACGGTACATCTCCATTTTTTCATAAATAAAAATCCTCCTGAAAAATAAGATTTATCGGCTATAATGATACCCTAACCCGCAAAAAATGTCAAGTCTTTTCTCACCCCAACCCGACATTGTCGTTAAACAATCCCCGCCCTTATATTATATAAGGTCTATTTATTATAACAATCCCTTCAGTCGTGCATAAGCACGACAGCCACCCTTACTGCGTCGCAACAGTCGCTTTGAGACTCTCTTTTCGCTATCGCTAAAAGAGGAGTCTTTTATGCTCCGTTGCTCCTTTTTAACCGAAAAGATAAACTTTTCGGTTAGTTTTTTTATAAGGTTGATTTATTATAATAGCCCCTTCGGGAAAAGAATTAGCTATTATCTTCAGCGGCCCTGCCGCTGGCCGCCCTTGGCGTAAGCTAAGGGGGGGGCTGTCACCGAAGGTGACCGGGGGGATTTCGATTATGCAAATCCCCACGAACGCGGAAACCACGCTTGAAGTAAAAACCGCCAAATCGCGAACTGTGCCCGCGGCGGCTCGCCGCCTCTTTTAGCGATAGCGAAAAGAGAGTCTCAAAGCGACTGTTGCGACGCAGTAAGGGAAGCTGTTGCCGCTTGTCGGCAACTGAAGGGATTGTTTATTTTATAATCCCCTCAGTCTCGTCGCAACACGACATTATGAGTCGCTTTTGCCGACAAGCGTCAAAAGTCTCCTCTTTAGGTCGGTTGCTCCTCTTTCGCCAAAAAGGTAAACTTTTTGACGAGGTAAGAAAAAGGTTAGATTGATTGGCGACAGCTCCCCTTAGCGGCAAAAGCCGCCAAAGGGAGCCAAGGCAGCGTGACGCTGCACCCAAAGTCACGAGATAGGTGATTGCTAATTCAAAGTTGATTTCCGCGTTCAAAGGTTGTACTAATATCTAATAAATAATGCTCTTGACATTAAAAGCGTCGTGGAGGTTCGGAACCCCATCGCATCGTCGCAACTGTCGCTTTTGAGACTCTCTTTTTCGCTTTGCTCAAAAGAGGAGTCTTTTATGCTCCGTTGCTCCTCTTTCGTCAAAAAGGTAAACTTTTTGACGAGGTAAAAAGGTCGGATTGTTATAAACAATCCCTTCAGTCTGCTATTAGCAGACAGCTCCCCTTAGCGGCAAAAGCCGCCAAAGGGAGCCAAGGGGTTGTGCGTACAACAGTCTCCGTTCGCGGAAACCCTGTCGGAGTTAAAATTCAAGCAAATCGCGACTATGGGTGCAGCGTCACGCTGCTTATTTATTATTCACATTCATTGAGTTCAAAATTGCAATCACAGCCACTCCCACGTCGCCGAATACAGCCATCCACATATTGGTTATGCCGAAAGCCGAGAGGATAAGGATAGCGGCTTTGACGACGAGCGAGAAGATAATATTCTCGTAGACGACGCGCATGGTTTTTTTGGCTATGCGTTTGGCGATGGGGAGCCCGTTGAGGTCGTCTCGCATGAGAACGACGTCGGATGCTTCGATAGCGGCGTCGCTGCCCACGCCGCCCATTGCGATACCTATATCGGAGCGCATGAGGACGGGAGCGTCGTTGATGCCGTCACCGACGAAGCAGAGAGCTTGGGAGTTTTGTTTTTCAGCGAGGAGTTTTTCGACCTCGGCGACTTTATCGGCGGGCATGAGAGAGGCTTTATAGCCGCTCAATCCGAGGGTGCGGGCGACGGAAGATGCGATTTTCTCGTTATCGCCCGTCAGCATAAAAGTTTTGCAATTCATATTGCGGAGTTCTCGGATAGCCTGTTGAGATTCGGGTTTTATCTCGTCGGAAAAGAGCATGGAGCCGACGAATATCCCGTTATGCGCCACATAGACCACGGTGCCCGCGCCTTGAGTCTCGACGAAGTCTACATTATAAGCTCTCATCAATTTTTCGTTGCCGCAGAGAATGAGTTCATCGCCTTTTTTCGCGGCGATACCCTTGCCCGAAATATCGGAAAGGACATACCCATCCTCGACTTTTCCGTTGTAAGAAGCGACGATAGACCTTGCTATGGGGTGCGAAGAATCGCGTTCCGCGATGGCGGCAAGCCTCAAGATTTCCTCTTTTTTATCGGCGGGAGAGAGTTGCGAGAGCGCAAAATTTCCCTTTGTCAGCGTGCCCGTCTTGTCGAAAACGAAGATATTCGCCTTGTTGAGTTTTTCGAGATAGTTCGAACCTTTTACGAGTATCCCTTGCCGCGAAGCCGCGCCTATTCCGCAAAAGAAGGACAGCGGTATGGAGATGACAAGCGCGCAGGGGCACGAGACCACCAAAAAACTCAACGCTCTGTACACCCAAGTCATCCAATCTCCCGTCACGAGCCCGGGAATCAAAGCCAACAACAGCGCTATTCCCATAACCGAAGGCGTGTAATATTTGGCGAAAACCGTTATAAAGTTTTCCGACTTCGCTTTTTTGTCGGAAGCGTTCTCCACAAGCTCGAGAATTTTGGAAACGGTGCTGTCGTAAAACGCCTTTTCCACGCGTATCTCGAGTTGAGAGGTGAGATTGACGCACCCGCTTATGACTTCGTCGCCCGTAAAGACTTCCCGAGGAAGCGACTCTCCCGTCAACGCCTTGGTGTCGAGACTCGAATTTCCCTTGATTATAACGCCGTCAAGAGGCACTTTTTCTCCGGGGTTTACGAGAATAGTCTCTCCGACAGAGACCTCGCTCGGATCCACCGTCTCGATTCCGCTTTCGCGCTTAACAACGGCGCAATCGGGACGAAGTTCCATAAGCGCGGAGATGGATCTACGCGAACTGCCCGTCGCGTATCGCTGAAACCACTCGCCCGTCTGATAAAACAACAATACCGCGCACGCCTCGTCGAATCCCTCGAGTTCCATTCCGCTCACCCCTCGATATATCGCAAGCCCGAAAGCCCCGAAAGTGGCTACGCACATAAGAAAATTCTCATCGAAAATCTGCCCGTGCGCAATGTTTATCGCCGCCTTGCGGAATATGTCGTAACCTATGAATACATATATCGCAAAATATAAGCAGAAAGGCAAAAGCCAACAATATCTCCCCGAGAATACTCCCCCCAAGTTTATCGCCTTGTCCGTCGCAAACAACGCGACAAACAACACAAACGCAGTTATTATGCGAATGAGAGCGTTCCGCTCCCTTCTGCCGAGTCGTCTCCTCATAGCCTCTTGCTTGCCCCCTATCCCCGAATTATCCTGCAATCGGGCTCTACCTTGCGACAAGTCTTTTCTACCTTTTTCATTATCTCCTCAAAACCGTCGTCATCCGCATCTATCGAAAGCCGCTGAGTCACAAAACTGACGCTCGCGTCCCTTACTCCCTCTATCTTGAGTATGCTTCGCTCCATCTTCGCCGCACAGTTCGCGCAGTCCAAATCTTCCAATCTGTATACCTTTTTCATATCTCTTTCCCGTCCTCCGTAATTTATTTCTTTTTAAGAATTTGTTTTTTTAACTTGAATAATCGTACTATTGAGCAATCGTTCAATCGTTCGGCGTTAAAAAACAGGGAAGGAAGTCCCTGTGAAATTATTTATCCTCGTTAACATGGGTGAGTCCGTACTCCATAATTTTGGTGACGTGGTCGTCATCGAGGGAATAGCGGACTTCCTTGCCCTCTTTGGTGCCCTTGACGAGTTTTGCGCCGCGCAACACGCGGAGTTGATGAGATACCGCCGAAATAGTCATGTTGAGCGTGTCGGCAATTTCTCCTACATACATGTTGCGAATTTGCAAACAAGAAAGAATCTTTACGCGCGTGGAGTCGCCGAACATCTTGAACAAATCGGCAAGTTCGTACATCTCATCCTCACTCGGCAACGCAGCCGCCGCTTTGCCCGCTTTCTTTATATCCTCGACGCCTTCGCCCATAAGCCCTCTCTCCTTTGACAAATATTTGAACGTTCAATCAACTGTTCAATAATATTATATGCTCTCCATTACCCCATGTCAAGCAAAAAATCAAAAAAACTCTAACCTTTTATGTGTTATCCCACCCCGACCTTATGCCTTGGTCCCCTTTGCTCCCTTTGGTGGCTTCGCCTTTCCTTCCTTCTCTCTTGGCTCCCTTTGGAGCCTTTTTCTTGGCCGCCCTTGGCGACAGCTAAGGGGGGCTGGCACCCTCCGGGTGCCTGAGGGGATTTGTTGTTTGAACAATCCCTTGAACGCGGAAACCACGCCTGAATTAAAAGCAACCTCTGCCGCGACCATGGGTGCAGCGTCACGCTGCCAAAAGCGATATAAAAGGACGCATTGCGACGCGGATAAGGGGAGCTGTCGCCGTTTTACGGCGACTGAGGGGATTTGTTATTTGAACAATCCCTTGAACGCGGAAACCACGCCTGAATTAAAAGCAACCTCTGCCGCGACTGTGGCAGTGGCGGCTCGCCACTGCCGCCAACAAAAAAAGGACTCCCTTTCGGAGTCCTTTTTTTGTTGGGTTATTTTGACAATTCGACGGAAGATTGCCTTGTCTTGTCCTTTTTCTCGTTCTTTTGGGAGCGATGAGCAAAGAACAAGCATGCAAGCGCCGCGGCAAGCGCTACCGCATTAACAGCCGCAAGAGCGATCGCCGCGCCCTTCAATGTCGAAAACGCCGCTGCAATCAAGGTAAACATATCTTTTCCCTTTTTCTTATCGCAAAAAATTATTCGGCATCAACGGCTGAGGCAGTGAAAGTAAGAGTATCGGTGTAAGACTCTCCGCCCGTGGAATAGTTAGCGGCAGTATCTTTCATATTTGCTGTTAAAGTTTCAGATCCGGTTGGTGTTCCTGCTTCTACTTCAAGAACCGTATTGTTAGAATCGTTGTCTAAAGTGGTTCCGCCTTTTTTGAGTTCATAATCAAGTTCTTTGTCTCCGCTTTTTACTTTCCAGCCATTTGCGCTGCTTACGGTGACCTTTAATTTTTTGCCTTTCTCGATTTTGACTTCACTTGCAGAAACAGTAATCGGATCTTGTCCGCCGATAGTGATCGTTTCGGGAATTGTGACTTTCCAAGCATCTTCTGCACTGTAAGTTACTGTCGTTGTGCTTGCGCCTTTTCCGTTATCGACTTTTGTTTCAGCCGAAGCGACGTTGACCGCGCCGAGCGATCCTGCGAGCGCCAACGAAAGCATAGCCGTAGCGCCCAGAAGTACCAAGTTCTTCTTTTTCATAAAAAATACCTCTTAAAAATTTATTATGACTCGGGATTTTTCCCGTTGCCACCTATATTACAGTCAGCGCGACGACCGCGGAGACGTTGTTCGTGGGAGAAAGATCGCTCATGCGGTAAGGCTGCACCAAAAGTTGCGCCTTATATTCTCCCGCGGCAAGCCCGTGAGATAACGTCACCTGATAGATATGTTTGCCGGGCGCAACATAGCCCGTCTCGAAAAGGACTTCGGAGCCGCCCTCTCCGTCGGGGAGCGTCAATGTAAACGTCATATAGTACAGTCCGTTGTTCTCGATTGGGTTATAAAGATCTATTGCGACAGTTTCGAGTTCGGACAGAACAGTCAGTGTGGAGAATCCCGCCACGGTGACTCCCGGAGTCGAAGTTTGTCCTTGATTGGGTCGCTCGTCCGTTGCGTTCGGATCGAAAACGACGCCGCCCGTTGTCAGTCTCGGCTCTTCCATTCCCGCCACACAAAACAGCAGAATGACGTCGAACAGCAAAAGAAGGGCAAGCGTTATGGATGAAACTGTAATTAAAACTCGTTTTTTGTTCATGAGACTCCTTCCTCTTCTTCAAAAATATCGCAAAAATTCATTGCTCCCGAATTTTCGCCGTACAAGAAAGGCTCTTGTTAAGTCCTCTTTCCTTATGTTCTTCGGAAAAGTACAATATTAGTATACTAAAGTATTTTGACTTTGTCAAGCATTTTTTTACAATAGTAAAATAAAATTTGACAAAAGAGGGAATAATTTTGGGGACAACCATGTTGAACGAAAATATTCGTGGATTGAGAAAGGTGCGACATTTGAGTCAGGTAGAACTTGCGAAGGGCTTGAATGTCAGCAAACAGTGCGTTTCGAATTGGGAAAACGACAATATTCTTCCCTCGGTGGAAATGCTTGTGAAGATTGCAAAGTTTTTCGGGGTCTCCACGGACGCCCTTCTCGGAATAGATAATAAAAAGACCGTCTATGTTGACGGTCTTTCCGACGTACAAATCGATCACATCAAACTTCTGATCGAAGATTTGAAGAGAACGAACGAAGCCTCTCTTTGAATATAAAAAAATCCCTTCAGTCGTGCATAAGCACGACAGATTCCCTTGCTAAGGGAAGCCACGGGTAGTGCGAATCCCCGACTTTGTTTTTTTAGCCGCCCGTGGTTCCCGCACCCCTTTGACTCCTTTATAATTGGAAATATAGAAATGAAATTCTATTAAAAGTTTTCGTATTAAAATACCTGGTTCAATGTTACTTTTCATGCTCTGAAAAGTAACCAAAAGGGCAGTGTGACGCTGCACCCATAGTCGCGAGTTGCTTGATTTTTAACTCAAGCATATTTCCGCGTTCGCGGGACAGTGCGAATAACAAATCCCCTCAGTCTCGTCGCAACACGACATTATGAGTCGCTTTTGCCGACAAGCGTCAAAAGTCTCCTCTTTAGGTCGGTTGCTCCTCTTTCGTCAAAAAGGTAAACTTTTTGACGAGGTAAGAAAAAGGTTAGATTGATTGGTACCAGCTCCCCTTAGTGGCAAAGCCACCAAAGGGAGCCAAGGCATAAGGTTTGATTTTGCTCCCGAAGGGGCCATTATAATAAATCAACCTTATAAAAAAACTAACCGAAAAGTTTATCTTTTCGGTTAAGAGGAGCAACGGAGCATAAAAGATTCCTCTTTTGAGCGATAGCGAAAAAGAGAGTCTCAAAGCGACAGTTGCGACGATGCGATGGGGTTCCGAACCTCCACGACGCTTTTAATGTCAAGGGCATTAATTATATAAATAAAACCTTATGTCTGTCTAGCTTTTGGGGTTCACTTCAGTTTGAGTTGTTTACAGATTGTAATCAACTGCGGATTGCGTCGCAACGCCACCGCCCGATTACAGTCAAAAGTTTATTTATTAATAATATAAACGAGCCGAAAAAAAGAAGCAGTTTCGGGAAAACAAATCGCCCACGGATATACAACACTCGCAGGCGATTTTTTTTATTAATTATTAAGGTTGGATTGTTTATAATCCCCTCAGGCACCCGAAGGGTGCCGGCTCCCCTTAGCGGCAAAGCCGCCAAAGGGAGCCAAGGAAATACGACTAATTCCTTGAACGCGGAAACCACGCTGTTGTTAAAAAAAACCTCTGCCGCGACCATGGGTGCAGCGTCACGCTGCCTCGACAACGTATTGCGAAGTTTATTCTATATAATAAAGAAACGAAGCGAAGAAACG
>CANPVN010000034.1 GCA_947581755.1 uncultured Clostridia bacterium
AAGAAAATGTTTAGGTTGGAAAACTCCCGCCGAAATTTTTTTCTCGAATACTGTTGCACTTACTTGACAATCTGCCGGGGATGGCGATTTGTTCGCTTGTTTATCCTTTTTTGGCAAAACTTATAATCAATCGTTATGTGCCTCAATCCGACGTGACTATGATTTGGGTATTGGCATTATCTTTGTTGGCGATATACGTTACCAAGGCGGCGTTGGAATTTGTCGTTCAGTATTGGGGGCACATAGCGGGTACTTTCGTACAGAAAGACATGAGGCGGGATTTGTTTCGTCATATTCAATCTTTGCCTTTTTCTTACTTCGACAAGCACAAGACGGGCTCGATAATGTCGAGAATAGTAAACGACTTGTTTGAAATTTCCGAACTTGCGCACCACGGACTCGAAGATTTCTTGACATCGGCAATGACGATGATAGGCGCGTTTATTCTTATGGCAATAAACAATATTTGGCTTACTTTGATTTCCTTCGCGTTGATTCCCTTTATGATTTTATTCGCCGTAAAGCGAAGAAAGGCGATGAGCGGGGCTTTCAAAAAGTCTCGTGAAGAGACTTCCAAGATAAACGCACGCGTTGAGTCGTCGATTTCGGGCATACGCGTCTCAAAAGCGTACACCGCCGAGGAGACCGAAAAGAAAAGATTCGACGACAGCAATGCCGAATTTCAGCGCGCACGAAGCAAAGCGTATAAGCAGATGGGAATTTTCGATAGCGGAATGGGATTGTTCTCAGACCTATTGTATCTTGTGGTACTCATAGCGGGAGCGTTGTTTCGCGTATACGGCTACATAGATAACGGAGAGTTCACGGCATTTATTTTGTATATTACCGTACTTCTCGGTCCCATAAAGGTCATAGTGTCGCTCTATCAACAGATACAGGACGGAATGACGGGCTTTAAGCGTTTTTCCGAACTCATGGCGATCGAGGGAGAGAAGGACGATCCCGAAGCGGTAGACGTAGACACGCTGAAAGGCGATATTGTTTTCGATAACGTGACTTTTGCATACAAAGAATTCGAGGGAGAGGAAAAGAGCGAGGACGAAATAGAAGTGGCGTCCAAGGGGAACGTGCTTGAGAACTTTTCGCTCAAAATCGCGGCGGGAAGCACCGTTGCGCTTGTCGGAGAGAGCGGCGGCGGAAAGACGACCATCTGTCACTTGCTTCCGAGATTTTACGAAACGGACGGCGGCAAGATAACGATAGACGGCATAGACACTCGCAAAATAACTCTCAAAAGTTTGAGAAAAAACATAGGCATGGTGGCGCAGGACGTATTTTTGTTTTCGGGCACAGTGCGGGAGAACATAGCCTACGGAGATATGACTGCCGACGACGAAAGGATAATCGAGGCGGCGAAAAATGCCAACATTCATGATTTTATAATGTCGCTTCCCAACGGTTACGACACCGAGGTGGGAGAGCGAGGCGTGCTTTTGTCGGGCGGACAGAAACAAAGGATCTCAATCGCGAGAGCCTTTTTGAAGAACCCGCCCATACTCATTCTGGACGAGGCGACTTCCGCGCTCGACAATATCACCGAAATGCAGATACAGGAAGCGTTGAACAAACTTTGCGTGGGAAGGACGACTCTTGTGGTGGCTCACAGACTGTCGACCGTAAAGAAAGCCGACGAGATAATAGTGCTTTCGGGAAAGGGCATAGACGAGCGCGGCACGCATGAAGAGCTTATGCGCAACAACGGTTTTTATGCGAAATTGTATAACTATCAATTAAGGACATAGCAACCTATTGACAACTCGAAAATAAAGTATTATACTTAATTGTTATATGAAAAGGTTTTATAAAAGAAAAAAAGTTTCGCCGTACGTAAAAATTCTGATAAGTTTCGCTACCGTAATACTTATCGGAACGCTTTTGTTATGGCTTCCTTTTTCGTCGGCTTCGGGTAAGGCGATGCCTTTTATAGACGCCTTTTTTCTTTCGACTTCGAGCGTATGCATAACGGGACTCAGTACCGTTCCCAATTTGGGAGAGTCGCTGTCTACCTTCGGAAAGACTGTTATCGCATTTTTGATGGAGATAGGCGGACTGTCCATTCTGACGATTGCGATATTTATTCTCGTGCTTTTAAGGAAGAAGGTGGGCATAGGCGAGCGTTTCATGCTCAAAGAGGCTCTCAATCTCGAGTCGATGGGCGGAGTCGTGCGTATGCTGAAAGCCATTATATTTTTCGCGCTGTCGGTGCAATTACTTGGCGTGATTTTGCTGTTGCCTTTTTTGGCTATGCATTATGATTTTCTCTCTGCGTTGGGATTGAGTTTTTTCCATTCCGTGGCAAGTTTCAATAATGCGGGTTTCGACGTGTTCGGATATGCCGACAGTCTTAATTGTTTCAGGCACGACTATTATTTTATGACGGTTACGATGTTGCTTATAATCATAGGCGGTTTGGGATTCATCGTCATTTTCGATATTGCGGACTTTATGAGAAGGAAGAGGCGATTGCCTTCGCTATTGACGAAGATAGTGCTTGTATCGACGCTGGGACTGATTATTCTCGGTGCGGTGTTTATATACGTGGGAAATACCGAGATAGGCTTTTTCGACGCGCTGTTCTATTCGGTTTCGTCGAGAACGGCGGGGTTTGCGACTGTTCCCGTAAACGACTTGTCGGGGTTGGCGAACACCTCTCTCATTATACTCATGTTCATAGGAGGCGCGCCCTGTTCCACTGCGGGCGGACTCAAGACTTCGTCGGCATTCGTGATATGTCTTTCGACTTTTGCCTTCGCTTTGGGCAAGAAACCCAAGATTTTCCACAGAAGAATTTCTCGGGAAAGCATAACGAAGTCCTTTTCGCTTTTCAGTATTTTTGTGCTTTTCGTTATAATGGCGGTGGTATTGATAGAACTTTTCGAACCCGCGCTTGCTTTCGACGATATTCTTTTCGAGGTGGTATCCGCGCTTTCCAACACGGGACTTAGTCGCGGAATAACGACTTTGATAGGAACGGGAGCCAAACTCGTACTCATAGTTACCATGTTTTTGGGCAGAACGGGACCTCTCACCATATTCAACTTATGGTCGTATAAGCACAATGAGGACGAAGATATAAATTATGTAGAGGAAAAAATCATAACGGGGTAGGAAAATATGAAAAAAAGTTTTATTGTAATAGGTTTGGGAAGATTCGGACTCAATATCGTCAAGACGATGGCGGACCTCAAATGTCCCGTCATCGCAATCGACATAAACGAAGAGTGCGTCAAGAATGCGGCTCAATATGTCGAGCATTGCGCCGCTTGCGACTCCACCAAAAAGCAAGTCCTCGAGGACCTCGGAGTCAAGAACATAGACCACTCCATCGTCGCGATAGGAAATAACTTGCTTGCGACTATTCTTACGACGATAAATCTTGTCGAACTCGGAGTCAAAAACATAACGGTGCGAGTGGATGACGCCGCTCATGTGGCTCTCCTCAAACGCATAGGAGCTACCGAAGTCATCATTCCCGAAGAGGCGAGCGGAAAAAGCCTTGCGAACCAACTCGTTTCCGACAACTTCCTCGAGTACTTCAGAATAGACGATTCCACGGGAGTCGTGCAAATCAAAGTTCCCGCGAATTTCAAGCCCATGACATTGATAGAACTCGACAGCCGAAACAAATTCGACGTCAACATAGTCGGCATAACGAGAAACAAAAAGTTCTCCATTCCCAAAGGCGTGGACTCGATACAACCCGGAGATATTTTGCTTGCGGTGGGAAAAACTTCCAGAATTTTGAAAATGGACGAGACAATCCAAGCGCACAAAGCCGATTGATATATTTTCACACTTCGGATACGAACAAATATAGAGCTGCACAATATCGGAATTTTTTCATATTTTTATTGACACACTATCAACTTATAAGCGAAAAGGGGTCTTATGTAAAAAATTATACTCCGTTTTTTTGCGAATATCAGTTGACATAAACAAACCAATATTATATAATTTAAGGTGCGAATTAGTCACCGGTTTTTTCATATATTTATATGAATGATTATATGGATCACAGGGACTTAAGGAGGGATAAACATGAAGAAAAAAGGAATTGCGCTGTTAATAATTTTATTATTGGGCTTTACTTGTTTTCTCGCGGCGTGCACGCCGAAGGAATTTACATTCAAGCTCGTTTTTTACAGCGACACCGAGGGGACTATTGTGTATGAGGAGTTGCCTGCGACAAACTCAGGCTTTTCCGAACCCGAAACTCCGCCTGTAAAAGAAGGTTACGATTTCGGCGGCTGGTTTACCGATAAATATGCCGAAGAAGCGTTGAGCAAGTTCCCTTACGAAACCAACGCAAGAACCGAGATCCCCGTATATCCCAAGTGGATGAAATCAGGAAGCAAAGGAATCGTTTACGATTTGCTTGCAAACGGTACATATCAAGTCAGCGGAATAGGTTCTTTCTCGGGTGCCGAACTCGTCATTCCCGAGACTTACGAGGGCAGAGCCGTTTCTATCATAGCGTCGGGCGCTTTCAAAGATTGCAAGCAACTCGAAAGAGTCACATTGCCCGTAACTCTCGTTCAGATAAGAAGCGAGGCGTTCAAGGGTTGCGACGGAATAAGAACTATGGTATTGCCTTCGGGCACCAATCTTGTATATATAGGCGAGGATGCCTTTGCCGATTGCGATAACGTTATATTTTATACATCTTCTTCGGACAACAATTCGAATATCACGAGCGGCTGGGGTAATTGGAACAAACTCAACAGACCCGTTTACTATGATGTAAAAGCCGTTTACGAGCAAGAAGATTTCGAGTACATAGTAACAAACAACGTGATCTCCGCTCCCGACGATAATAACAACAACGGAGAGGGCGAAAACACGGAAAATCCCGAGGGAACGAATCCTTCGGATAACGAAGTTCCCGAGTCCGATTATCAGGTATATATCACAAGATACATAGGACACAATGCCGAGTTCAATATGACATTGGAATATTACTCGCATGAAGGAATGCTTACGATAGGCGATAACGCCACTTTGCATATAGGCGAGTACGCTTTCGACGATTGCGATGTAAATATCGTATTCCCCGCGGGCGGTCTTGCTCAGTTGGACGACTATGCGTTTGCGGGCTACAAGGGCGAGCACATCGACATTCCCGACGTAACGGCGTTGGGACAGAACGTATTCTATGATACCGCGGCAACTTTCGATATAGAAAAGATAGGTCTCACTTCGTTGGGAGATTATTTCTTTGCGGGCTACAAGGGCGAGACGATAACGATTCCCGCTACTGTCATCAGAATGGGACAGTACGTTTTCGCCGATTCCACCGCCGAGATAGTTTTTGCCGAGGGCAACAATATTACCCGACTCGGCGTTTACTCGATGGCGAATTACAACGGAGAAGAATTTGTCGTGCCTTCGCAAATCACCGAAATAGACAGATTCGCGTTTATGAATTGTACCGCCGACGTATCTCTTGCCAACGTGACTTTGAAGGACAACAAACTCGCAAGACATGCGTTTATAAATTATGCGGGTAAAAATATAACATTGCCTTCCACGCTTACTTCCATAGAGGAGAGAGCGTTCTATAACAGCGCGGCTCTCGAGTCGATAGTTATTCCCGATTCCGTAACCGAGATAGGAGACGACGCGTTCTACGGATGCGATTCGCTTTATGAAATAACCGTTGGATCTGCAAATACCGCTTTCAAGAGCGACGAATACGGAGTTCTTTACTCGAAGAACGGAGACACTTTGATAGTTCATCCCGCCGCCGAGGACAAACAAACCGCCTTCGAAATTCCCCAAGAAGTAAAGAAGATTGCGCCCAACGCTTTCAGAAACTCAACGCTTCTTACATCGGTTACTCTTCCCGACGGTCTTACCGAGATAGGCGAGAACGCTTTCGAGAATTGTCGGGGAATGGAATTTATTCTCATTCCTTCCACGGTAAAGACGATGGGAGCGAACGTATTCAAAGGTTGCAGTTCTTTGAGAATAGCGATCGAGGGCGATATGCCTTCGGGTTGGAATACGGGCTTCAATCCCGATAATTGCGAAGTAGAGGTCAACTCCGAGGGTATCCTCGAAGATAAAGAGAATGGTTTCGAATATCTCGTTGTCAGCGACGGAGTAATGTTGTTGAGTTATACGGGCGAAGAGACGCAACTCAATCTTACCGCATATGAAGGTCACGATCTCGTGGCTATAGGACCTCGCGCTTTCGAAGGAAAGGACATTACATCGATAACTCTTCCCGATACCGTGACTTCGATCGGCGCGTATGCTTTCAATAACAGCAAACTCGAGACGATTACCGCTTCGTCCGTGACTTCGGTCGGCGCGTACGCTTTTGCAAACACTGCCGTTTCCGAAATCAATATGCCCAAATTGAATACCATTGCCGATCACGCTTTCTATCAAAGCGCGCTCACAAATATAACTTTCGGCACCGAGATCACAAAATTGGAGGACTATGTTTTTGCGGGAACAGAGTTGACAAGTTATACCGTACCCGCAAATATCACTACTCTCGGAAGCAACGTATTTGCAAATACTCCGCTCACTTCGATAATAATACCCAATACCGTTACCGAAATAGGCAGCAATATCATGAACGGATGTAAAAACGTAACTCATATCGAGATAGGCTTTATAGGCGAGACGATAAAATCCACAAACAGCAAGATAAACAACTACTTGTTCGGTTCTTCCGACGTAAGCAATTATGAACTTATTCTTACGGGAGCAATCGAGAGCATATCCTTTACACCGTTGTCCAACACAAGGACGGTTACCAAGATAACTCTTCCCGCGACGGTTACCAAAATCGAGGCAAACGCTTTCGAGGAATGTTCGGCATTGCAGACCATCGTGTTCCTCGGAACCGTCACCGATATACAAGTTGCCGCTTTCCGTAATTGCGTTTCTCTTGAGACTATAGATTTAAGCAACGTTCAGTACATAGGAGAGAATGCTTTCTCGGGTTGCGCGCTTCTTAATAATATAACTTTGACAAACAATCTCAAGCCTACGCAAAGCGGAAATCCCTTGAATACGGGTTCCTTTGCAAATTGCAAGGCTTTGAGTACGATAACCATTCCCAACACCATTACTGAAATTCCCGAGTCATGCTTCAGCGGTTGCGAATCGTTGACGGCAATAACTTTCGAGGGTAATTTGAGCAAAATAGGCGCGTACGCTTTCGATGGTTGCAGTTCTTTGAATACGCTTGATATAAGACTCAACGTCGAATCGTCAAGCAATACGCCTCTTGCCGCAAATGCCTTTACGGGCTGTTACGGTAACGTAACCGTTACCATTGCGAGCGGTTCCTTGCCCGCATTGCCCAATAATTCCTTCAATGGTTTCTGCGGAACAACCGTTACTTTGGACGGCAAATTTACCGAAATCGGATCTTACGCGTTCCAAAACTCCGAAAATCTTACCACGGTTACCGCAACGGGCGTTACGGCGATCAACGACAACGCCTTCTCGGGTTGCTTGAGTTTGCTTACTTTCGATATGAGTAAAGTTACCGTCTTGGGCGAATACGTATTCCAGAATTGTCAATCTCTCGACAATATCGTTCTCAACAATTCGTTGGCAAGCAAGACCGTCAATTCCGATGGAGCGCAGGTAACCACTCAAGGCGCGCTTCCCAGATATACGTTCTCGGGATGTTCCTCTCTTAAAACAATAAATCCAGGCACGGGAATTACAAGTATAGGAATATGGGCGTTCAACAAATGTTATTCGCTTAGATCTTTCGACATCAGCCACATCACACAGATAGGCGACTATGCCTTCGTCGATTGTACCAACCTTAAAGAATTGCACCTCAACAGAAATATCAAGTTGGGCGGCTACGCTTTCCGCGGCTGCACCAAGTTGGTTGTTTGGGTGGACGGAATGACAAAGGCGGAAGCGCAAAGTCCCTCCGTATGGGGCGACAGCAGATTGTGGGAGCAGGGAGCAAGATTCAAGTTCTCGGATTCCGACAACAATGCGGTATACGTTGACACCACCAACGGCGCAGTGTACGAAAGTAAGAAAAAAGGAAACGACGAATATTATGTTCTTGTCGCTTATGTCGGAGACGGTTCTTTGAACATTCCCGCAAACGTAAACGGCAAGCCTGTACGCGAGATAGGCGCAAACGCATTTACAAACCTCACGGGACTTACTCAAGTTACTTTGGCGTCTTCGATAACGACAATCGGTGATTCGGCTTTTGCGGGTTGTACCGATCTTACCGCCATTACAGCGAGCGGCGTTACCGAACTCGGAACCGCAGTGTTCTCGGGTTGTACCTCTTTGACAAATGTCAAACTCGGAGTATTGTCCAAACTTCCCGCGCAAACGTTTGAAAATTGTACCGCGCTTGAAACTCTTTCTCTCAAAATAGCGGCAGGGGCTGCAAACTCGGAGACAGGAGAGAATACGTCTTTGTTCCTTATCGAGAGAGACGCTTTTGCAAACACGCATGCGGCGATAACTTTCGATAAAAATATAGTAATGCTCGGCGAGTACGCTATGAGAAATTATAAGGGTGAAAGTTTTGATTTAAGTTCCATCGCTAATATCGGAAGATATGCCTTCAGCGGAGCGACCGCAAAACTTATCATGAACGACAACGAGGACGAAATTCCCGATTATGCCTTTGCGGGATATGCGGGTACCGAAATCACTTTGTCTACGAGCTTGAAGAAGATAGGAGCTTCTGCGTTTGCAAACTGCCTGAATTTACCTTCGATAACCATTCCCGCGTCTGTTGATACGATCGGAGCGAAGGCGTTCGAAAATCTTACCGTTTCCGTAACGTTCGACGATCAGACCAAGATAAGAGAAATCACCGCAGGAGCGTTCAGCGGCTATTTGGGCGAGAATATCTCGATTCCCGCATCCGTTACCGCTATCGGCGCTTCGGCTTTCGAAAACGCAAAGAATTTTGTTTCCGTAACAATTCCCTCGACGGTGACCGAAATCAAAGACGGCGCCTTCTCGGGTTGCTCCAAACTTACTTCGGTACAAATCGAAGGAAATATAACCAATCTCGGAAATATGATTTTCGTTAACTGCGTAATGCTTTCGGAAGTAAAGATCCAAGGAACATTTACCGAGATAGGAGAGATGACCTTCTATAATTGCAGATCTCTTACCGACTTCGAAATTCCCGCTTCCGTATCTGTAATAGGCGAGTCTGCATTCTACGCTTGCTCTTCTCTTAAGGATATAAAATTGCCGACAAATCTCAAAGAGATCCATGACGAAGCGTTCGCTATGTGTTCGGGAGTTGCCGTTATCAATATTCCCGCTTCGGTAGACGTTATCGGAGAAAGAGTATTCGTCGGTTGCTCGATACTCAGCGAAATCAAAGTAGACGGATCGAATACGGCTTATTGCGACGTTGACGGTATCCTCTTCAACGCTGCCAAGACAGAACTTATCTGCTATCCTTCGGCAAAGGACGGAGAGACTTACGAAGTCCTCGACTCCGTAAACAGGATCCACGCTTACGCTTTCGAGTCCTCCAAACTCACCGCAGTTTATATCTATGATAACGTAAAGACGATAGACGCTTATGCGTTCTTCGATTGCGTAGATCTTGTGATCTCGTGTTCGCACGCTTCCAAGCCGAGCGGCTTCGCAAATAATTGGAACTATTGCCTTAACAACTCAAACGGCACCGATTATTGCAGCGTAGTTTGGGCTTATGTCAAGAAAGATTAATACTTGACCAAAACTTATAATATAAAAGAAGGCGACGATTTTTACGATCGTTGCCTTTTTTGCATACGGGGGGAGTTGCCTTTCTTCGGAAAAAGGTTTTGACGCAACTCGGCGAAAAAGGCTTGACGGAAAATAAATATACCGCTATAATAAAACGGTAAACGAGATAATTTCAAAAGGAGAGAATTTATGGCGTTTTTGGAACTTAAATGTAAGAAATGCGGCTATGTTTCGGAGGAACTCGTCAAATCGGGCGAGAAATACCCGCCATGTAAAAAATGCGGCGGAGAGACAGAACAGGTATACAGCGGCAAGTGCTACGGCATAGGAAAGTGTACCCAAGGTTGCAGCGGCAACTGCGGCAGTTGCGGCGGCTGCGGAAAATAAAGACAAGGACGAAAACTTCCCAAAAGACAGACTCTTCGAGGAAGTTTTTTTTAATGCTTTCGGAGTCTCTTTTTTTACCGACATTTTGGGGACGGAATAACTTACATGCGATATACAAGGGATAAGTTATGGTATGTATTCCCCCACGGAAAGAGCATCAAAAACCGTTACAGCGTAAATTTAGGGCATTTTATGGCGTGACTTAAAAAGAAAAATCAAAAAGCATAGAAAAATGCTTTTATTTTTTCAAAAAATATGTTATAATTATAAGCGTAATAAAGTATAAAAATCTTCTTGAAAAGGAGCGGTTATGGCAGAAGACGAATTAAAATATGACTCGAGTCAGATACAAGTTCTCGAGGGTCTCGAGCCGGTGCGAAAGCGTCCCGGAATGTATATAGGCTCTACCGATACAAGGGGACTCCATCACCTTGTCATAGAAATAGTGGACAACAGCGTGGACGAGGCGCTTGCGGGCTATTGTACCGAGATAGATGTGGAAGTCGGCGTGGACGGTTCTATCGCGGTTACCGACAACGGAAGAGGAATCCCCATCGATATTCACCCCAAAGAGGGAATATCCGCGGTGGAGTTGGTTTTGACTAAGTTACACGCGGGCGGTAAATTCGGCGGCGGCGGATACAAAGTAAGCGGCGGTCTGCACGGAGTGGGACTGTCCGTTGTAAACGCGTTGAGCGAATGGCTCGAGGTGGAGATTTACAAAAACGGAAAGATTTATCGTCAGCGTTACAACAGGGGCGTGCCTCAGCGCGCTCTTGCGGAAGTGGGCGTTACCGACAAACGCGGAACGAAAGTCACTTTTTATCCCGACGAAGAAATTTTCGAAACTCTCGACTTTGACTATGACGTTTTACGCACAAGGTTGAGGGAAGTGGCTTATCTCAACAAGGGCATAATGATACATCTGAAAGATTTTCGTGTGGGTCGCGAACACAGCGACGATTTCCATTTCGAGGGTGGTATTCTCGACTATGTGAATTACCTCAACAGAGCCAAAGAAACTCTTTTGCCTCAAGCTGTGTATATCGACAAAAAAATCGAAAATTGCGAAGTTGAAATCGCTATGCAATATAACGACAGTTATAACGAAGTCATATATTCGTATGCGAATAATATAAACACCGAAGAAGGCGGAACTCACCTTGTGGGTTTCAAAAACGGAATAACCAAGGTAATAAACGATTATGCTCATTCCGCCAACATAATAAAGGACGAGGAAAAACTTTCGGGCGACGACGTGCGCGAGGGACTTGTCGCGATAGTCAGCGTCAAACTCGAGGAGCCGCAATTCGAGGGACAGACCAAGACCAAACTCGGCAACAGCGAGATGAGACCTTTGGTGGAAAAGACAGTGGGAGACGGCTTCGGCACCTATCTCGAAGAAAATCCCAAAGTTGCGCGGGAACTCATTTTGAAATGCATAACGGCGCAGAGAGCGCGGGAAGCGGCAAGGAATGCGCGGGAACTCACTCGAAGAAAGGGCGTTCTGGAAAGCACGACTTTACCGGGAAAACTTGCGGACTGCGTGGATCGCAACCCCAAGAATTGCGAGATCTTCCTTGTAGAGGGCGACAGCGCGGGCGGCACGGCAAAACAGGGCAGAGACAGAAGGTATCAGGCGATATTGCCTCTTCGCGGAAAGATCCTCAACGTCGAAAAGACAAGGCTTGCCAAAGTTTTGGAAAACGCCGAGATAAAGGCGATGATAACCGCCTTCGGTTGCGGAATAGGAGAGGACTTCGACGAGAGCAAGTTGCGCTATGACAAGATAATATGTATGACCGATGCCGATGTGGACGGCAGTCACATAAGACTTTTGCTTTTGACCTTCTTCTTCCGCTATATGAAGCCGCTCATCGAACTCGGGCACGTATACATTGCTCAACCGCCGCTTTATAAACTTACAAAGAACAAGAAAGACTACTACTATTACAGCGACAAAGAATTGGAAGAAGGTTTCGAGCAACTCGGCAGAAAGGGAACGGAACTGCAAAGATACAAAGGACTCGGCGAGATGAACGCAACGCAACTGCGCGACACGACCATGAATATGCAGGACAGGACTCTTTTGCAAGTTACGATGGAGGACGCCGCTCTTGCGGACGAATTGTTCACCATTCTTATGGGAGAAGTCCCCGAGATGAGAAGGCAATTCATCGAAGAGAATGCGACTCTCGTAAAAGACCTTGACATATAAGGAGGGGGATAAAATGGCGAAAAAAGACGAACCTGTGGTACACGATAATTCCAAAATAGTTCCGGTAAAGATAGAAAACGAACTTAAGACGTCCTTCATTTCCTACGCGATGGCAGTCAATGTTTCCCGAGCGATACCCGATGTGCGCGACGGTCTCAAGCCCGTACACAGAAGAATACTTTATGCGATGGGAGAGTTGAATCTCTTTGCCGATAAGAGTTACCGAAAATGCGCGCGTATCGTCGGTGATGTTTTGGGTAAGTATCACCCTCACGGCGACGCAGCGGTGTATTCCGCGCTTGTGCGTTTGGCTCAAGACTTTTCGATACGATGTCCTTTGGTAGACGGTCACGGTAATTTCGGCTCCGTTGACGGAGACCCTCCCGCAGCGCAACGTTACACCGAGGCAAAATTGACAAAGATAAGTTCCGAGATGCTTCGCGACATAGACAAAGATACCGTCGATTGGTACCCCAACTTCGATGATACTTTGATGCAGCCTACGGTATTGCCTGCGCGTTTCCCCAATCTTTTGGTAAACGGCTCCGACGGAATAGCGGTAGGAATGGCGACGAATATTCCGCCTCACAATCTCGGCGAAGTCATAGACGCGGTGGACGCGCTCATTGAAAATCCCGACATCACCTCCGAGGAACTTATGAAATACGTTCCCGGACCCGACTATCCCACGGGCGGCATACTCATGGGCAGAGGCGGTTTAAGACGCGCTTATCTTACGGGCAAGGGAACTTTTGTTCTCAGGGCAAAGACGGAAATCGAAGAGGACGAGAACGGCAGACAGCACATAGTCATAACCGAACTTCCCTATCAAGTCAATAAAGAAGAACTTATCAAGACCATTGCCGAACTCGTGAAGAGCAAGCGCATAGAGGGCATCGCCGATATAAGGGAAGAGTCCGATATGCAGGTACGAGTCGTCATAACGGTAAAGCGAGACGCTCAAGCGACGGTAGTACAAAATCTTTTGTTCAAGCATACCAACTTACAAGTCAGCGGCGGAATAATATTCCTTGCGCTTGTCAAGGGCGAACCCAAGATACTCAGCCTTAAAGAAATGCTCTATTATTATCTCGAGCATCAGAAGGAAGTAATTACAAGGCGAACCAAGTTCGATCTCGAAAAGGCGAAAGAGCGCGCTCATATTGTAGAAGGGCTTGTAATAGCGCTTGCAAACATAGACGAAGTCGTCGCCGTTATCAAGGCGAGCGCGGACAAGGTGGAAGCGGCGAACAACTTGATGGAAAAGTTCTTGCTTTCCGAGAAGCAAGCCAACGCCATTCTCGAAATGCGTTTGCAGAGATTGACGAGCATGGAAGTCGAGGCGTTGAAGAACGAACTCGAAGAATTGCACATTCAGATAGCGGATCTTACGAACATTCTCGAAACGCCTTCTCGCGTGTTGGACATTGTAAGGACGGAGTTGAACGAAATCAAAGACAAGTACAACACTCCGAGAAGGACGGAAATACGCGACCTCGAGGATGAGATAGACATAGGCGACCTTATCGAAAAAGAGGATGTGGTTATCTCGCGTACTCACTTCGGATATGCGAAGCGATTGCCCGTCTCGGAATACAAGGCACAGCACCGCGGCGGCAGAGGCATTACCGCGCACAAGCCCAAAGAAGAGGATTTTGTGGAAGATCTGTTCGTCACAAACACTCATAACGATTTACTTTGCTTTACCAACTTCGGTAAGGTGTATAAGATAAAAGCCTACGAAATTCCCGAAGCCGAGCGCACTACAAGAGGCAGAGCGTTAGTCAATATCCTTCAACTGTCGGGCGAGGAAAAAGTCAACGCCATCATTCCGATGGAAGAGGAGCGCAGCGGTTTCCTTATCATGGCTACAAAACGCGGCTTGATCAAAAAGACGGTTATGGATGAGTTCGAGTCCATAAGAAAAGTCGGAAAGATAGCAATTTCTCTCAACGAGGGCGACGAACTCGTGTCTGTACACCTTATTCACGAGGGCGACGAACTTTTGATGGCTTCCTCGCAAGGCAAGTGTATAAGATTTGCAGGTACCGACGTGCGTCCCATGGGCAGAACCGCCTCGGGTGTAAGGAGCATGAAACTTGCCGAGAGCGATTTTGTCGTCGATATGCTCGTCTTGAAACCCGATAACAAAGTCCTCACCGTCACTCAGAACGGCTACGGAAAGCGTTGCGAACTTGACGAATATCGTTTGCAGAGCCGCGCGGGAAAGGGAGTCAAAGCGACCCAACTCAACGAAAAGACGGGCAACCTCGTCAACCTCAAACTCGTCAACGACTCCGAGGACGTCATGATGATTGCCGATAACGGAATAATCATCAGAATACACGCCTCAGAGATCCCCGTCATAAGCCGAGATACAAAGGGCGTACACCTCATGTCCTTGGTAGGAGACTCCAAAGTCGTCTGCGTCGCTGTGACAAAACCCGAGGACGACGAAAATCAATAGAAAACTTATTTATCCGAAACAACAAATTCGAATAAAACAACAAAGAGGATCGACGCTTTTTTCGTCGGTCCTTTTTTTTATAATATCCGCTCTTGATAGCGAAAAAAATAATTTTTGGGTCAAGAATGGAGATTCTTATAGCCATTTTATAAGTCTTTTGGTTATAAAAATTGCTTTTTCCTTCGAGAGAACGAAAAAAGGTCATTTGTGGACAATCGCCTGTTTTTGTCGGACTCATTCCGCTCCGCTTTTCGTATCGGCAAAAATAACGCTCTTTTTAAGATTTTTTCTCTTGCTTTTTTGCCGATAAAGAAGGGCTATCTTCGCGATACCTGCCTTGCCGCACAGGACAAGTTCAAAGTCTATCTCGATTATTTCAGGATCGCTTATCAATAAAACTCTTCGCTTTCAAGCGGGGGCAAGAGGGCGAACCAAAAACAAGAGAAAAATGTTATGGAAACGACCGTTCTCGAATAGTTTTCGGGAGCGGCTGTTTTTTATTAATACACAAAAGAGCCGATTAAAAACACGATTTTATGCTCTTTCGAGGCGTTATCTTTGCTCTTTTTAAGATTTATTTCTACTTATGATAAAAAAGTGTTTCGTGAAAATATTTATTCGCGGGCAATAAAAATTTACTGAGAAATTTATATGGGAAGATATTGGGTAATATTGCGAATATTAAGAACCATTATCACATATTACAAAATAAGTTAAATATTGTGTGATGAACGCTTGACGGCGGGGGGGGGGTAGTGATATACTTAAAATAATTTTTATTTTCATAAAGGAGAGTATTACTTATGAAACGGAAATTAGCGACCATATCGATTCT
>CANPVN010000035.1 GCA_947581755.1 uncultured Clostridia bacterium
CGTCTGCCCTTACGCCACTTGTGGCGGAATACTCCGCTTCGCTCCGTGGCGTTCGCGCTGCGCGCTCGGCTGAGGGCAGACGCAAAGGACTTAAAATCCTTCGGGGGCAACTCCGTGCCGGTTCGAGTCCGGCCTTGGGCACCAAAGTTATATATAGTTATGTATATCGTCAATTTCAAAAAGGAAGGTTAAACATACCTTCCTCTTTTTTTCGGTATTTCCTCTCGTCTGCCCTTACGCCACTTGTGGCGGAATACTCCGCTTCGCTCCGTGGCGTTCGCGCTGCGCGCTCGGCTGAGGGCTGTCGAAAAGGACTTAAAATCCTTCGGGGGCAACTCCGTGCCGTCCAGTCCGCGCCTTATCGCACCAAAGTTATATATAGTTATGTATATCGTCAATTTCAAAAAGGAAGGTTAAACATACCTTCCTCTTTTTTTGGTATTATAATTATTTCGGTATCATATTGTAATTAATTATTGCATTTATAATCGGCTGTGTCATTTCGCAATTTCTGAAAAAAGTTAAAATTGCGAAGAGGCAAGCCAGCGCGCTATATCTATGATCCTGATCCCTTCGACTTGAGTTTCGGGGTGTTTGGTTCTTGCTATTATTATTTTCGGGTAAGCGTCTTTTATGGAAAGCAGCGGGAGAACTTCGCGTTTTAACGTCTCCACGCGAGAGATATCGTCACTGACTTGTATATATGTTTTCATGCCGTTTTTAATAGCGACAAAGTCAACTTCTTTTTCCGCAAGTTGTCCGACATAAACTTCATATTCTCGCCTAAGCAATTCAATGGCGACTAAATTTTCATATAAATGGCCGTAATCCGCATTCTTTGTGCCTATTGTTGCGTAACGGAAGGACAAGTCGGCAAGATAATATTTTTTATCGGATTCCAAATATCTCTTGCCTTTGACGTCATATCGTTTGAAGGGGTAAAAAAGAAAACTGCGACAAAGATAATCAATATATGCTCCGCAAGTTTTGTCGTTGGTTTTGTAAGTTTTTGAAGTCAAACTGTTTGCTATATTGCGAACAGAGGTCTTGCTGCCTATATTATCCATCAGAAAATCAACAATCATATTAAACAGATCTTCGTTTTCGATTTTGAATTTGGTTACGATATCTTTTGCAATTGTCGTACGAACAATATTATAAAGATATTTATTGGCATCCGCTTGAGTCTTGTAAAGATATGAACCCGACATCCCGCCTTTGATCACATAATTGTCGAAAGCCGTATCTATATCGCTTTGAGGATAATAAAGCAAGTATTCATTAAACGAAAAAGGATACATGCTTATTTCAAATACCCGTCCGCCGAACAAAGTAGCCAAGTCGCTCGATAAAAGAAAGGCATTTGAACCCGTAAGATAAATATCGAATTTTTCTTCTTCATACAGGCTGTTTATTACTGTTTCAAAACCGTTGCAAAGTTGAACTTCGTCTATAAATAAATAGTTGGGAATATTCGCGTCAAATCGATCTTCAATGTAACGATAAAGGTTGTCACCGTTTTTCAAAGACTCGAATTCTTTCAGATTAAGTTTTATTCGGATAATATTTTTATCAATCGACAGTCCATCCAAGTATGTTATAAACGCATCCATCAATTTTGATTTGCCCGAACGTCTGACGCCCGTGATCACCTTTATATCGGGCGTATCCATTACATTTATCAACTTTTCAAGATAACTCTTTCTTTCAATCAATTTCATAATGACGTCCTCCGCAAACAGTATAACTCATTTCGCAAATTTTGTCAATATGAAAAATTGCGAAATATGACATAAAAATATTCAAAGATATTTTTACCAAACAAATTCGGAGTTAGAACTTTCGCCGTTATCGATGAGAATATCTTGCGCGGTCATCGATTTGTTTATAACCGAGACAAAGTAGACCCATTCGGCTATTTCTTCTGCGCTTGCCCACTTTTTGAGGGGTGTAAGCGTCATGATCCTGTTCCAAAGAGTTTTATCGTCCATAACATGGCGATTGATCTCGGTCGTGACGCCGCCGGGAGAGATACTGTTTGCCGTTGCGCCCCATTTTGCCACACGTAGCGCCACGTTTTTCATATAAGAAATCATACCGCCTTTGCTTGCTGCGTACTCGGGAAATTCCGCGCCCGTTGTTGCGCTTGCCGAGGCTATGAACACTATGCTCTTTACAGACGGAGAAATATATTTTTCGGTAACTTTGATAGTTCCTTTGAGATTGACGTCTATATCTCGTCCGCTGTCCTGAACTCCCGCATTATTTATAATTATCTCCTGTCCGTCGAGAGCGGGCAACTCGTCGCAGAAGATATCGGCAACAAAGTGCCTGTAATTATTATGGTTGACGCAAGACGGCAAAATATCCAAGCCCGTTACGATATGTCCGCAGGATAAGAACTTTTCGACTATGGCTTTTCCTATTCCGCCGCTCGCGCCCGTTATCAATACTTTCATATTGCGTTCTCCTCTTTTCGGGAATTTATGTAATCGAGATACGCCTTCCCGACTCCGCTCTTTTGCCAACTTTTGCAGATTCTGAAGCCCAAAGGCGAAAATACCGCTTCGCAAAGAAGTTCCGCGATCATTCCCGTCGCTGCGCATGTAAAGCATTGCAAAAGAGTCCAGCCGAAAAAGAAATGACTGACGATAAGCGCGAAAATAAGGTTGTCGGCAAACTGCCCGATTGCGGTGGAAACATAAGTACGACAGGCATAAGCAACAAAACCGTCGGGATTTTTTTTGAACAGTTTGCCCACTCCCCAATTTCCGAAATTGTTTATGACGGCGGAAGAGACGAAGGCAATCGTACTGCCCAAAAGCACGTACCAAGTCCCGCCCACGGTGCCGTCAAGCGCGTCGTTTATCACGCCTATCTCGCCATAGTCGTAAAATGCGCCCCATACGCCGGGAATGAGACTCGCCAAATACATTATAAGACAGGCAAAAAGATTCACGAGAATGGCTACTATCGAAAGTTGAGTCGCCGCCTTGGGTCCGTAATGCTTTGTGAGTACGTCCATACATAAAAAAGCCACCCAAGATACGATAATTCCGCAATCGAGGGCAAGCCAGGTCACATTGAGGTTCAAACTCTTGTTTGCGAGAAGATTCATCGCGAATACCGCCAAAATGAACAATGACAATGTCAGCGGCGATACGGATCTCAACAACAGCCCGAACTCATAAAAATATTGTTTGATTCTTTGCTTCATGATAGAAGCCCTCCTTGTTTTTTATTACACTTTAATGTGTAATTCCGTAAGAACGGAACCGCGGCTTAAGATGGTTTGGCAAGGAACATCTCGCCGCAAAATTTATTATAAACTATTTGTCCCGATAATGTAAAGTAAATCCGCGCATAAATTTTTTTTCGTTCTTCCCCAAACAAATGAAATTTACAAAAAGCCGAGAGAAACCGTTTCTCTCGGCTTTACAAGCCCGTATAAATTAAATTGATTATTATAGCCTATGTCCTATGCCAGGCGCTACCGCAATAGGTAGATGTCAAATATCGCGCGGCATCCTTTTGATTGTTCAATGTATAGCCTGAAATGGAGGTTCCGTCTGCCGACCAGCCGGCAATATTTTCGAATATTACGCTTTTTACTCCGTCACATCCAAAGAACGCATACTTATCTATAAAATTTACGCTATTCGGGATCGTTATCTCGGTCAGTCTGCTGCAATCGGAAAACGCATATCTGCCTATCGTCTCTACATTCTCTCCTATCGTTACGCTTTCAAGTCCGCAAGCGTAAAACGCACGTTCGCCTATCGTCTTTACATTTTCTCCTATCGTTACGCTTTCAAGTCCCTCGCAATCGTAGAACGCACAATCGCCTATCGCCTCTATATTTTCTCCTATAGTTACGCTTGTAAGTTTGCCACAATCTTCAAACGCTTTTTCTCCTATCTCTTTTACGGGTTTACCATTATAGGTATTCGGAACAACCGCTTCTTTATTTTTGCCATCGTAACTTATTACTCTGTAATAATCATTCACAAGTCTGTAGTTTAATCCCTCCATCGGATCGAACCACCTTGCATACAGCGTCATAGACTTCGTTACCGAGGCATAAAAACTCCACTTTTGAGTAAAATTTTCATCAATATACCAAGCGTCAAAGGAATATCCTTCCTTTGTGGGGTCTTGTGGTTTAACGATCATACACCCTTTCTTTACCGTTTGAGACGGAACAGACGAACCCTCTTGGCAGTCGAAAACAATTATGTATTCGTCGTTTTCTTCGGGCTCGGGCTTCTCCGATTTTTCACCGCATGCGGTAAAAGCAAGCGCCGAGCAAAGCATACATAGCATAATTGTCGCCGCAATAAAAAACTTCTTCATAAAACTACTCCTTAGAATATTCATTATACGTTTATCACGCAAAATGTTCATTAAATAATATGACGCCGTTATTTATAAAAAGCAAATTCGGATAAGCGATTACAATGACTCAAACTCTGATAGGGTCGTCAACGGAATGAGGTTTTTCGGAATCGAGTATGGGTTTTACATATTCGAAGATATATTCGCGAACTTGGTCGGGCGCTCTTCCGATAAAGTTTTCGGGCGCCATAATATCGTCTATATGATCCCAAACGGCTTTGAACTTTTCATCTTTTTTGATGAGGTCTGTCAAATTGTTATCGAGTCCTTCGTTCTTTACTCTGCTTCCGCTCTGCATAGAATATTCTCTTATCAATTCGTGAAGTTCCTGACGGTCTCCGCCCGCCTTGACGCATTCCATGAGAATATCCTCGGTCGCCATAAACGGAAGTTCCGCCATTATATGTTTTCGTATGACTTTGGGATAGACGACAAGTCCGCCCACAATATTATTGTACAAGTTCAATATGCCGTCCACCGCCAAAAATGCCTGCGCAATGGTTATTCGCTTATTCGCGCTGTCGTCGAGAGTCCTTTCGAACCACTGCGTTCCCGCCGTGATCGCCTCGTTGACGGGGATAGAAATGACAAAACGACTGAGGGCGCAAATTCGTTCGCTTCTCATGGGATTGCGTTTATACGCCATCGCAGACGAGCCTATCTGATTCTTCTCAAAAGGCTCTTCGATTTCTTTCATGTTCTGCAAGATACGAAGGTCGTTTGCGAATTTATAAGCGCTCTGCGCTATTTGAGAAAGCATACTTACCACATTATAATCCATCTTTCTCGGATAGGTCTGTCCCGTAACGGCATAAGCCTTGGAAAAGCCCATTTTGTTTATTACCGCTTTTTCGAGAGCTTTTACTTTCTCGCCGTCGCCGTTAAACAGCGCCATGAAACTGCCTTGAGTGCCCGTCGTACCCTTGACGCCGCGCAATTTTATGTTATCTATCGTGTAGCAAAGATTATGATAATCGGTTTCGAGATCCTGAAGCCATAAGCAAGCACGCTTTCCCACCGTGGTAAGTTGCGCAGGCTGAAGATGCGTAAAGCCCAATGTCGGCATATCGGCATACGCGAGAGAAAATTCGGCGAGCTTCTCCATTACCGAAAGCAACTTTTCTTTTACCGTCTGCAATGCGCGGAATATGATTATCGCCTCGGCATTGTCCGTGACAAAACAACTCGTCGCTCCGAGATGTATTATCGCCTTTGCCGTCGGCGCCTGTACTCCGTAAGCGTAAACGTGCGCCATGACGTCGTGTCGGACTTCACGTTCGCGTTCGGCGGCAACCTCGTAATTAATGTTGTCGGCATTGGCTTTGAGTTCGGCGATCTGTTCGTCGGTTATCGGCAATCCGAGTTCCTTTTCGCTCTCGGCAAGAGCAATCCAAAGTTGACGCCAAAGTCTGAACTTGCAATCGTCGGAAAACAACTCCGCCATCTGTTTTCCCGCATATCTCGTGATAAGCGGATTCGAATAAATACTATTATCCATCATCGGTACTCCAATATCTCACAGCGTTGAGATAAAATATTTTTTCTATGGCGCGTTCCTTAACTCCCGCCCTTTCGAGACTATCTTTGAGAATTCCGAAATCTTCATAGTCGTATATGCCCTTTACCCCGTACTTCGTACCGTAAAAATCCGAACCTATCGCAAGCGAATCCTCTCCGAAAGTCGCAAGAAAGGAAACTATGTGCCTGCATAAGTCATCGACGGTCGCCTGCCCTCTGTCGGACAGAAATTCCGAGACAAAAGTAATACCTACTATGCCGCCACACATTATTATTGCATAAATTTGTTCTTTTGTCAAATTGCGAAGATGAGAATTTGCAAAATCCACTGCGGTATGGCTGCATATTACCCTTTTCGGCTCGCTCTCCATTACTTTCCAAAAACTTTTGCGATTGAGATGCGCCGTGTCTATGCAAATATTCGCTTCGTTAAGCCTGTCTATTATCTTTTTGCCGAGAGGCGTAAGTTCTCCGTCGCCCAACGCTCCGCCCGCCAAAGGGTTGTCGTTGTTCCAACAAAGTCCGCAATACATCGGTCTTAAAGCGATTATTCTGTCTATGTTCCGCTCCGTCGCAAAACCGATATCCTCTATCGCAAACTTGCCGAAAGGCGTCGCGCGTCTTGCAACCTCGCAAAAACTCAAAGGCTCTTTGAGTCTTGTCGTAAAAACCGCATATATCGGCATGGCGGCATTTGCCGCATCCTTTTCCATTTGCGCCTTTATTTCCGCCAAAGGCATCGGATAGGTCAATAAATCATTGTGCAAATCGTAAATCATAGTCTATTTCTATTGCAAAGAATTTGCGATTTTGACTGCGCGCAAATAAAATTCCTATATCTTTTTGTCGATTAAGAGCTATATGAAAAAACGACAGCCGCAAAAAAGCAACTGCCGTTTTTGTATTAATTTTGTACGCCCTTACTTCTCTTCCGTCAAAGTCAAAGTAAAGTTAATTTCGGGATAGGTACCTGCGGGCGCGATACTTGCCGTAAAGGTATGTTTCGTACCCTCTGCATCGGTAACCTCTATCGTAAGCGTGCCGTCCTCGTTTACCGTGGTGTCGTCTATAGTCCAATCCACATACGGATAGGGTCCCTTTTGGAACGAAAGCACATCAAGCAATGTTCCCTTATCATCCATGACTACATTGAGTTGATAGGTATCCGAAGTCGAATCATCGATTGTCACCGTCGCGGACAAAATTCTTGTGAGTTTGAAAACGGTAACGGTAATGGAATCGGTTGCGGAGTCGTAAACCATGCGGAACCAATTGGTCGCCTGCCACTCCGTAAGCTCGAATTCTATGCTTCCGTCCTCGTTTGCCTTTTGATTTGCAATAGCAATATTGCTCGGATTGCCCCAACCGAAGTCTCTGAGGACTTGCTGTACCGAAGTAATATGATAATCTTCGCTCATAGAGAATATAACGGTATGTTTGTATCCGCCGAATTGCGCTTCTTTGGTAAGGAGCAAGCCTCTGTATTCTATTTTGCAAGTCTTATCGGTAATTTCCGTTACATAGTACGCCTTGCTTTCCTCATCGGTAACAAAGGTTATCGCAAAGTTGTCGTAATCGAAAGTGAAATTCGAAGCCGTTGCGCCCTCGTAAACCGCATTGCCCGAGAAGGTGTAAATATCGCGCCATTGGCTGAAATAATTTTCGGAAGACAATGTAGCGATTATCGTAAAGGTAAGTTCCTTATCCTCGTAATTGCGTTTCAAGGCGACTGCGGATTTGAAGAACGTATCGTTTTCAAATTCAAGAGTATTGGCGTCATCGATCACAACAGGTGTCGTTTCGAAAGTTCCGTCGGCTTTCTTATTATACAAATTGAGTTTTCCGTTCGTAACGGTATACAAGCCCTTAACTTCGCTTGTCATTAAACCTTCTTCTGTCTTGACGTCTTTTATGACCGCCTTATCCAAGCGATATATGGTTTGAGATTTGAGACTGAAATACGTGCTTCCGTCAAAATCGGTGGCGTCATCTGCAAAATATACGAAATTCTTTGCCGCGGCGGACCATTTTGCCGAACTCATTATCGTATTTACAGCCGTCATATCTTTAACGAGAATACGCTGGAAATACAAGTGGAGTCCGTACGTCGCATATTGATCCAAATCGAATGCCGTTTCGTCCATCTCGATCGCATTCAAATCCTCGACTGCGGTAAGATCTATTACAAGCGTTGACATATAATTGGATCTCGAGAGAATACGCGCGCCGATCTTTTTGACTTTGCCCAAAACAAGTCTCGTCAATTGCGAGTTCATCATAAATGCGCCGTCGCCTATATCCTCGGCTGCGGGCAAAATGATCTCGGTGGCATACGTGCCGCTTAAAGCATTCGCTCCCACCTTCTTTATCTTGTCGGATTCTATATGAGTAAGTCCGAAATGAGATGCCAACGCGTTGTCATCGAGGATCTCTACATCATTAAAGTCAATGGCGGTAACGGTGTTGGGTATGGCGTTTGCCATAATACGTTTTACACCGTCGGGTATTGCGATCGAGGTTTCGGAACCCACATAAGCGATGAGAATATCTTCGTATACAACGAAGTCGCCTATGTTCGCGGATTCGAACTTGCTTCCTTCCTTATAGAGGTTGAAATAATATCTGTCTTCGGAACTCAAAACGTTGAAAGCAATCGTGTTTTCGGAAACGGTCTTTGCGTAAGTACCGTTGTAGACTACGCCGTACTTGTCAACGTAAACGCCGTTGCCGAAGCCGTCGAGTTTGAGGATAGTGTATCCGTCGGAATAATACGTATTGTCGGTATCCGCGTCGAAAACGCAATATTCATAGATATACATAATACCCGTATAAGCGGAATATTGTAACTCTATACGCATAGAGAACACGAAAGTGTTTTCGGTATCCGAACTCTTGTAGATGTAAATGTTCTCTCCGAGTTCGGGTTTTGCTTCGTAAGTACCCGTTTCGGTTACATCATAATACTCTCCGTAATTCGAACGGATCTGGGCATTGCCTTTTCCGTCGAGGTACAAATAATTATTGTATACGAGAGCGTTGTTTTCAAATCTTATATTCAAGCCGAAAGGCAATTCGCGCAATACCGCAACGGTATTTCCGTCCTTTTCTACAAGATCGAATACAAGTTCTTGAGTTACCGAAGTCAACGAATCGTCAAGAACTCTGAAGATTATCACGTTGCCGTCGGGAGTCGCCGCATAAGAATGATTATAATATTGCTCATCGGCAAGTACACCGTAATTTGCAAATCCCAACAGAACTTCGCCTTCCGAAGTCGTGTAGTTCGCATAATCATAGCCGTCGCCGACAATGGTTCCGCCGTCTCCCGTCGCAATGTCTATAACGCCGCTTTCGTCACGGAGATAGAATACTCGGTATCCCTGTTCTCCGACGCTGCCCGTTATGACGATAATAGTCATCTCTCTGTCATCGGCAAAAGTAATCTTGTATTCTTCATAATTAAGACCGTCAAGAACTTTTATTCCGATATACTCGTAAGTACCCTCTTCGACGCTCTCCTCGGTAGTGTATATTGCCGTTTTGTCTCCGTCAAAGAAGATATTTACGGAAGTTACAAGATAGCCGTTATCTACGGCATAGATATAGCCCGCTTCCGCGCTCTTCTCGAGATCTATGATTTTGAAAGAATCTTTTCCCAAAACTTTGACGTAAATATATTCCTCTTGAGTATCCGATACATCGACTTCGATAAGATTTGCCACGAAACGATAAAATCCTTTCTTTTCGACTCCGTCTATGGTAATCGTTGCGTTTCCGAAACCGTCGGTAACGAATTTTCCCGCTTCACATTCTATATTCAAAGGATTAAGGTCGTTTACAACGAATACGTAACCGCCTATCGCCTCTTGCGCTTTGAATCTGAAAGAACCGTACTGAGTGGTGAACGCTCCTCCGTCCTCGTAAGGATAGCCGTTAAAAGTAAAATCAAATTGCTTTTCGCCGTTCTCGAGTTCGGTAATGTCACCGTAGAAATAAACGGTATAGGTACCTGCGGAAACAAGCGCCGCAATTATCGCCTTGTTTTCGGGCAAGAGAATTATTCTCGCGCCGAAAGTGTTGTGCGCAAGATAACCAACATCGAGGAAATCCGTCTTTGCAACCGCTTCTATGCTTTCCGTTCCGTCCTCTTCGAGAGATGCTTTGAAAGCATAAATATCGGGAACGCCGTTCTCTCCCAAATCAAACAAATATATCTTTTTGATACCCGTAATGTCGGTTACGCCTACGGCAACTTCGAAAATCTCGTATTCGACCGCTCTTTCGACGCCGCCATCGGGAGTATAATACGCTTTACCCGTTTGGGAAATATACAATTTGTCGTTAAGTATGATTTTTGCAATCGAGAAATGCAATGTTCCGTCTTCGTTGAAAGTAAAGAAGTGCGAATAATCGCTGTTCCAATATGCACCGTTAAATCGATAGTAATCACCCGCGGTTCCGTCCAATGTTCCTTCGTACTTGTAAAAATCTCCGCTGCATATACTGTCGTATACGTCCAAGCCGTAGGCTTCGCTGTATTCCTCGTTATATACCCATAACTCGGCAACTCCCGTTGTTCTGCCGTCTCGGAAATACAACATAGCGTCGGAATAATATATTCCGTTGAGGAATAATCCGTCGATATCATAATTATGACACTCGGGTTCGCTCTCCAAAAGATCATAATCAAGAGTGCCGTCGTCGTTTCTTCTTAACACAAAAATATATCTGTCGTCGGAGTCGTCTACGTTGAAAACAATATAATCATGATTAATTTCATTCACACCGAGCGTTGTGGTATACCAGCCGAGTTCGCGCAATTCGTAACTGCCTTCTCTGCCTTGATATTTTCCTCTGCCTCTTCCGTTTATAAACAGATCGGGTTCCTCTCCCATATAGGCATTGACGCTGTACCAACCAGGTACCATACCAAGCAAAGAATATGCGCCTTGATATTTTTCACCCGAAAGTTCGACTTCTTTCTTGTCGATATAGACATAGAAAGCCAAATATCCGTCGGCGCCCGCACGAACCCGTATCATAAAGCTCTCGGATTCGGGATCGAATGTAAAGGTGCCTTCCAAAACGGTATAAGGAACTCCCAAACTGTCAACATAAGGACTCGAGAAAGGATATATCATTTGGGCTTCGCTCATTCCGTCTATAAAGATAAGCGGATAACCCATATCGGTGCCGTCAAAGAAAACATAAGTTCCTCGGTTATCATCGGCAATGACAAAGGTCTTGGAAATAATATCGACCGAAAAGACAAAGTTGTCGGAATCGGATTCGAAAATCCAATCGCCTGTTTCTTCGTCAATATCATAAGAGCCGTTTACGGTATTTCCGCCTACGGTATAAACGGCAACGCCTTTATCGTTTAATTGCAACGAGGAAGTCTCGTCCGCGGCATTGACATAAGTCAATTGCAGAAAATCTTTGAAATAATAGAAACTTTCGTCGAGAACTTTTCCCGAAGCGATTTCTTTGCCGCTCTCTTTGATCGTAAAAATGCCGCTCGCTGCGTTAAATTCGCAATCGAGTTCTTGAGCGATATTCTGTCGTACTATGACCGCCTTATCGGAAGTCAATACAAACAAAAGATCTCCGCCGCCGAAAGCGTCGTTGAGCGCCTTTGCCCATACCGCATATAAAGTTGTATATGTATCAACCTTAAATTCCGCATTCGCTTCATATTCTACGGGGCCTTCTTTACGCGACGACCAACCTATAAATCTGTATAAGTCGCTGTCTATCGTAAGTCCGCTTCCGTCCGAAAGAGTTATATTCGCCTCGTAAAGAGCCGAAACCTCTTCGACTTTGCCCTCGACTTCGACGCCCAAAGGCGCATTAACATCGTATGTTACTTTGTATATGTCTCTTTTGTAATAAACGGAAAGAGACGAACCTACCGTCACTTCACTCAAAGTTACGGTACTCTTTTCGGTATCAATCGTAAAATGTTCTTTGGCGTCCGAGAAAGTATATGCCTCACCCAAATATGCCTCGACAACGCTGTCCTCGGAATCGGTAGGATATTCGCTTGTCGCCGCCTGAATATAAGACTTTACCGTAACGTCGGTCTTGTATCTCGCATATACCGTAACGCCCTCTGCGATAAGTTTGTCGGAGTCACTTATTTGCCCCCAACTGCCGTTTATTCGCAAATACCAACCGTCAAAACGAACTCCCGCCGTTACAGTCGGCGTTTTGTCGTTTAAGAGCGATTTCAAACTTGTTCCCACGGGAGCCGTCAAAGAGGTGTTCTCAATAGAGCCGCCTTTGCCGACGTCCAAAGTCAAGGTCGCTTTCTGCTCCTCGACCCACTTCGCATAATAAGTTCGGTTTTCCGAGGGCATCGTGTCGGGAATTTCTTCCCTGTTCCCCGAAAAATCTTTGTTTAAGTACCAGCCGTCAAAAACATAACCCGCTTTTATCGGGTCGTCGGGCGCTGTTATTGAGGCTCCTGCTTCGGCTTCGATTGCGGTAATTGTCGTTCCGCCATCGGTCTCGAAAGCAATTGTGTATGTTTTCGGCTGACACGCCGAAAAACATAACACGGAAATCATAAGTAAGATTCCCGCAATGGCAATAGCCATTTTTTTCAAACGATTCATACTTTTTTCTCCTTTGGTTTTTTTTCGACACGTGACATGCCAACTGATATTTTAATAATATTTTTTATATTGTCAACCGAAAAATTGTTCCTTTTTACCCTGTTTTATAATTCGATTTTAATTATAAAATATAATAATAATAATCTTATTGCGCTTGATATTTTGTCATCGCGGCTCCAAAGTAAAAAAATATATGTTTTCCGATGCGCCGAAAACGCTTTTGAAGCAAAACTTCAAAAGCGTTTTTTTGTTGCGCAACACCTTTTGACGCTGCCTTTTTATACGAGATCGAGGCGATTATCGGCATTGAAAAAAAACATTACAAAAAAAATTGGCAATTTGCCAACAAAAGCGACATGTTTTCCGTCATATTATATGGAAGGGAAAATATAAGGAGAAACAAATGAAACATTCTGAAATCGACGAAACCGAAGAATATTTTTTGGAGTTTTTACTTCATAGTTATTCCCAAAAAGATAAAATTCTTTCAGACCTTATTGTTAACGAAAATAAACTACAGGCCGCCGTCCGTGCCTTTTTTAAGCATTTTATATAATATATTATCAATTTTTAGGAGGATATAAATAATGACTGAACATTTAAAAAAATTACTGTTTTGTTTTTCGTTTGTTTTAATGCTCTTACCCTGTTTTTTATTTGCTTCCTGTACACCGCAAAAGGCCGCTGAATATAATATCAGTTATATCTCCGGAATCGGAGGTCATATCAACGGCGAAACAACTCAAACTATTGAATCCGGAAAAAATGCCTCATCTGTCATCGCAATCCCCGATGAGGGTTTTAGATTTGTAAAATGGTCCGATGAAAAATCAAATGCCGAAAGAACAGACAAAAATGTTGTGCAAAACTTAAATCTTGTTGCATATTTCGAAAGAATCGCTTGTACTGTAACATATATTGCAGGCAAAGGCGGAAATATAGAAGTCGAAGGTCATACCGAAAACTATACAACACAGTCGATATGGTTCGGAAACGAAACGACTAAAGTAAAGGCAATCGCCCAATACGGTTATAGGTTCTCTCGCTGGTCGGACACCTATCCTTATGCCGAAAGAACAGATAAAAATGTTATCCGAGATTTTGAGGTAACCGCACTATTCGAAAAAGTTACCTTTACCGTAACATATCATGCTTCCGGAAATGGATTCTACATCGCTTACGATGGCGATGACAAAATCATCGACAAAACAGATATAACTCAAACTGTATTATACGGCAACAGCGCAAAGCCTATAGTTGCATGTATGAAAATCGCGGGATATAAATTCAAATGTTGGTCAGACGGATATCCGTATGCTTCAAGGGAAGACAAAAATGTTGAATATTCTTTTGATGTTACCGCAATTTTTGAAAAAATAGTCAAAACTTTTACTTATGAATACAATAATGCTACCGCGGAAAACAATCCGGAAAGTATAAGTATAGATTACGACAATCTTGATACAGTTAAATTTATCGTTCCCGAAAGAATAAATTCACGATTCGAAGGCTGGTATTCGGATAAATATTTTCAGTCTCGAATAAGCGACGAAAACGGCAATTTGCTTATAGGAAAAAATATATTTGATATCGAATCCGATACATTATATGCAAAATTTTCTCTTATTGAAGAAGTAACCTATAAAATTCTTATGGTATATGTTTCGGAGTTAGAAGGAGAATTGTTGGCTTATACGGGAGAAATGATTCCCATTAATTACAAAATGTCCAATATCGAAAGGCAACTCTGCAAAAAATTGACTGTAAAATTTTCCGAAATGTTAAACGAACTCTTCGCAGGATTGGTTTATTTCGAAGTGGACGACTATTTTACCACTCAAATTGTAGATGCTGAAAGTTTTCAATCCGCATCAAGCAACGGACATATATATTATAACTTACTTGCGTATAGAATCCCCGAACTGAGTAAAGAAAAACTTGATAGTTATAGAAGCGTATTTACGACCGTTCCTCTTGAAATGCATAGTGAAGAGCAAGACAAATTACATAGTGCCGCCGGAGAAGGTATGCTGAAATATGCTACGGTTTCTTGGAGCTATGTATGGAGCGCTTTTGATTGGAATTTCGGTAATGCACTAAATGAAGATAATGAATTCGATCTCAACTGGCTGAAAGTATTGTCTACTTATCTCCATGAATTCACTCATACCGCCGAACACGGGTTACCCACAACAAGTATCATTATGGACTATCATACAGCATTAGGTAAATACTATAATTATCCAATATTTATATATGAGGAATTAGAAATTACAGAATTGTATTTGCTTAAAAGGTTGGAAATAAACGGAGAAATGATAGGTATACCTTATGATTGGTGGCGGGATGAACTATACTTAAACGTTACATTCATTGAAGGCAAAGGCGGTCATATAGACGGTACTCTTAATCAAAAAATTCGACCGGGCAGAGACGCGGAAAAAGTAACGGCAGTGCCCGACGTCGGCTACAAATTTATCGGATGGGCGGAAATCTTTTATGACGAAGAAAGAGAACCTGTAATCTGGTATAAAAATCCCGAATTTACTTTTCCTAATGTGACATTTCGTGACTATATATTTGAAGCGGTATTCGAAGAAATAACAGTAGATATAGACTATATTTGCGTGTTCACAATCGACGGCATAAGAAATAGTGAAATTCGATATGAAACCAGAACATATAACGATTTTCTATCGACTCCCCTATGGATACCCGAAATAGAGGGATACGAGTTTGCAGGTTGGTATCTTAAATCCAATGGAGACGGTACTTATAGTTCCCCTATAGGTGATGAACATGGAATACTATCCGAAGAAGATTACAAAATTTTTGATACAAACAGAGTTCGTCTGCACGCAAAATTGATAAAGCGTAGCGAATAGCCTCGAAAGATGATAAAAAACGCCTCGACAAGCCTATGATATGCACCCCAAAAGTTAGACACTTTAGGAGGTGCATATTTTTATGGGAAGAAAGAAGAAAATTAACACAAAG
>CANPVN010000036.1 GCA_947581755.1 uncultured Clostridia bacterium
ACGAAGCGAAGAAACGAGCAAGACGAGGAGAGTGCGTAAACGCCGACGGGAGTTTGCTAAGACGCAAATGACCGAGGGGTAGTGCAAACACGCACCTTTTTTGTAACATTGGGGTTATACAAATCCCCCGAACGCGGAAACCAACTTTGATTTAAGAATCAAATAAATCGTGAACTTTGGGTGCAGCGTCACGCTGCCTCGACAACGTATTGCGAAGTTTATTCTATATAATAAAGAAACGAAGCGAAGAAACGAGCAAGACGAGGAGAGTGCGTAAACGCCGACGGGAGTTTGCTAAGACGCAAATGACCGAGGCGTGCGTAAATTCGACAAAGTATTGCGAAGTTTATTCGCTTCGTTAAAGCTATTCGGCTTTGAATGGCAACAACGCCATCATCCTTGCCCTCTTAATGGCAGTATTGAGTTCTCTTTGGTGAGCGGCGCAAACGCCCGAAGAGCGGCGCGGGATGATTTTGCCTTTTTCGGTAATGAACTTTTTGATTTTATTGACGTCTTTGTAGTCGATTTCGGTGACCTTATCGATACAGAATTGGCACACCTTTTTCTTAGCGACGCGTTTTATTTTTTTGGACTTATCGTCTTCCACGACTTGTTTTTTGTCCATGATATTAAACCTCCATAAAAAAATTAGCGACCTTTCGGATAGATCAGAAAGGGAGTTCCCCGTCGTCAATGGGTTCGAGGGTGGCGACGCTCTTTTTGGGTTGAGGCGTAACCGCGTCTCCCGAAGCGTTTTTGGGAGTCAGGAATTCGACTTCCTCGGCGACGATTTCGGCAGCCGAACGACGATTGCCGTCCTTATCGTCATAAGAACGGATCTGAAGCGAGCCCGAGACACAGACTTTGTTTCCCTTTGTGAGGTACTTTGCGCACAGGTCGGCGAGATTTCTCCAACAAACGATGTTGATGAAATCGGTTTCTCTTTCGCCGTTGGCGTTACTGAAATTGCGAGTCACGGCAACCGTGAATCTGCAAAAGGATACGCCCGAGCCTGTAGTATTGTGTTCGGGGTCACGAGTAAGATTTCCTATAAAGATACACTTATTCATTTGTGTTTCCTCACTGAATTTTCTTTGTAACCAAGAATCTCATGACGCCGTCGGTAATTCTGAGTTGCCTTTCGAGTTCGGCAGGCAAATCGACATCGGCGTTGAACGTCATAAGCACATAGTATCCGTCTTTTTTGAAGTCGATGGGATAAGCGAGTTTTCTTACTCCCCACTTGTTGACTTCGAGTACCTCGCCGCCCGAGTTCGTCACAAGAGCGGAAAACTTTTCGACTATAGCGTCTTTTGCCGTCTCTTCGATAGCGGAATCGAGAATGTACAATACTTCGTACTTGTTCATGATTTTAAGCACCTCCTTTTGGACTTATGACCCTGCGTTCGCGCGCAGAGTAAGGATTTTTTTCGGTAAATAAAGTTTTTTTACCACCGTTTTTCCCCGAAAGCCGTAAACAGCCTCCGAGGAATAAATATTATAACACACTTTTTTGAATAATGCAAGTTTTTTTAACCACCTTTTTACAGCAGGCAGCGGGCAGCGTGACGCTGCCAATCCCTTCAGTCACCTTCGGTGACAGCTTCCCTTGCTAAGGGCAGCCCCTTCGGGAGCAGAATCCGACCTTATGTCTTGGCTCCCTTTGGCGGCGTTTGCCGCTAAGGGGAGCCGGTACCAATCAATCTAACCTTTTTCTTACCTCGTCAAAAAGTTTACCTTTTTGACGAAAGAGGAGCAACCGACCTAAAGAGGAGACTTTTGACGCTTGTCGGCAAAAGCGACTCATAATGTCGTGTTGCGACGAGACTGAGGGGATTCGTTATTCGAACAAACCACGAACGCGGAGATAACATTGGTATTAAAAGAACCTCTGCCGCGAACTGTGCCCGCGGCGGCTCGCCGCCTCTTTTGAGCGATAGCGAAAAAGAGAGTCTCAAAAGCGACAGTTGCGACGCCGTCACGCTGCCGCGGAAATTAACTTTGAATTAGCAATCACCTATCTCGCGACTATGGGTGCAGCGTCACGCTGCCCGCTACATTTCTCTTCGGGAGGAGAAGGCGCGGGTGAGCGTCGCCTCGTCCATAAACTCCATTTCGCTGCCGACGCTTATGCCTTGCGCGGGGCGAGTGATTTTGACATCGGGATAGAGTTTACGGAATTTTGTTGCGATATACAAAGCGGTCGCCTCGCCTTCGAGGTCGGGGTTGGTTGCTATGATAAGTTCTTTTACTCCCTTCATTCTTTCGACGAGTTCGGCGACGCGAAGGTCGTCGATACCTCTTCCCTCGCGGGGAGAGAAGGTGCCGCCGAGGACATGGTAGACTCCGCCGAAGCCTGTTTTTTCGATAGGCGGGATATCTTTGGGATAAGCGACGACGCAGATGACGGAATTGTCCCGAGTCAAGCAAGTCTCGCAGATTTCGTCCTCGGTGTAGTTGCCGCACTTGATACACCTATGCACTTCGCGTTTGACGGAGAGGATGGCGTCGCAAAACTCGCGAGCGGTCTCGTCATCGGCGTCGACGAGGCTCATCGCGTATCTCCAAGCTGTTTTGGGACCGACTCCGGGGAGTTTTCTGAAAGCCGCAGTCAGTCTTTCTATACTTTTAATGGGTTTCATTTTCTAAAAAGAAACGGGCATGAGTTCGGCTTCGAGTTCCTCGGCTTTTTGGTAAGCCTGCTCGTACGCCGCCATTATGAGGTCCTCGAGCATTTCGGGGTCTCCGTCCTCGAGAGCCTCGGGCTTTATGGTGATATTCAGAAGTTTCTTTTTGCCGTTGACGGTAACGGTGACGAGACCGCCGCCGCTCTCTCCGTCGAGTTCGCTCTCTTCGAGTTCTTCCTGAGCCTTTTTGAGTTGTTCCTGCATTTTTTGGGCTTGCTTCATCATCTGCTGCATATTCATGCCGCCCATGCCGCCGCCGTAACCGCCGTATTTAGCCATAATTTTTTTACCTCTTTTTTATAATATATTTTTTAATCTATGATTTTGATGGGCGCGTCGCCTATCATTCTCTTTATCTTTTCGAGTTCGCGCTCTCTGTCCGAAGAGGGAGAAATTATCTTCAATTTGAGGTCGTATCCCAACGCCTTGACCGTCTTGTCGAACACCTCGAGAGTGTTGTTGTCGGCAAGCATGAGAAAATCTTTGTTCTCGGCGCAGATGATAACCGTCCCGTCCTCTATCCTGTATTCCTTCTGCTCGGCAAAAAGACTGTACACGATATTATATCCCGCGGTGCGCATGTATGTGAGGATCCTCCCCCATACGACTCTCGGGTCGAGTTTTGATATGTCGTCCTTAACAAGCCCTTCTGCCTCGCTCTCGACGACTCCTCCCTTTTCCCCGCTTTCCTCGGTTTTGTCGTTTTCTACGGGTTTTTTCTGCTCGTTTTTCTCCGCTGCCGCAGTCTCGGCGACTCTTTCCGTCGTTCTCTTCTCAATCACGCTCGCGGGAGAGGCGAAGTTGCCCTCGTCAAGGCGTTTTTCCAATCGCGCCACACGCGTTTCGAGAGAGGAAAAGTCCAATCCGAAGAGTTTGCAAGCCTTGAACACCGCCGTCTCGAGAGTCAGCGCGGGGTCCGGAGACAATCTCATCTCGCCGCCTGTTTTGTCGAAGATTTCCATTATCGAGACTACCGCCGCCGCGTCCGTCTGTTCCGAGAGGCGCATTATCGCCTCTTTTCGCGCGTCGGGCAGAGTCAAAAGTTTGGGCGCAGCCTTGGCAATCAGCACGTTTCGCGAATATGTCGTCAAAGATTTCGCTATCATTGCGGGGCTTTTTCCCGCCCCCAACATCGCCGAAAGCGTCACAAGCGCAGAGTTTATATCGGAATTTATCATGCATCGGAAAAGAGAGGCTATACTGCTCTCGTCGGAGCCGCCCAAAAGTTTGAGAACGTCGTCGTATGTCAACTTTCCCGTCGAAGCCGAAAAACATTTGTCGGCGACGGACAGCGTGTCACGAACCGAGCCTTCTCCCGCCAAAGCGATAGCGCCGAGAGCCTCGGGCTCGTATTCTTTGCCTTCCTCTTTAGCGACTTTTTCCAATAGCTCCGTCAGCGCCTCGAGCGACACGAGACGGAAATCGAAACGCATACAACGCGAAAGTACCGTCGCGGGCAGTTTATGCGCCTCGGTCGTCGCAAGAATAAACACAACATACTCGGGAGGCTCTTCCAATGTCTTTAACAACGCGTTAGCCGCGCCGCCCGTGAGCATGTGCGCCTCGTCAATGATAAAGACCTTGTATCTGCCGTTGACGGGCGGATATTTGACGCGTTCCTTCAATCCCCGCGCCTCGTCCACACCGTTGTTGGACGCCGCGTCTATCTCTATTATGTCGAGATTGTTGGGCTGTATCAACTTTTGGCAAGTCTCACACTTCCCGCAAGGCTCCCCGTCTCCTCCGAGACAGTTGATTGCCCGCGCAAAAATCCTCGCGCACGTAGTCTTGCCCACTCCGCGACTGCCCGTAAATAAATACGCATGCCCGATCCTGCCCAACCTTATCTGATTGCGCAACGTCTCGGTTATATGCTCCTGTCCTATTACATCCGAAAATCTCTCGGGTCTGTACTTTCTGTATAATGCCGTGTAACTCATATCTCTATTATAATTTATTTCCCCCCTTCTTGTCAAGCAGGCAGCGGGCAGCGTGACGCTGCACCCATAGTCGCGGTGGCGAGCCGCCACTGCCACAGTCGCGGCAGAGGTTGTTTTTAACAACAATGTTATCTCCGCGGCAGCGTGACGCTGCACCCAAAATCGCGAGTTGCTTGAATTTTGACTCTAACAGGGGTTCCGCGTTTGAAAGTAATGCGTACTCTTATATTGTTTTTTGTTTTGCGGCAAAAGTCTCCTCTTTAGGTCGGTTGCTCCTCTTTCGTCAAAAAGGTAAACTTTTTGACGAGGTAAGAAAAGTCGGATTATTATAATAGCCCCTTCGGGAGAAAAATCCGACCTTATATCTTTTATGGAAAAAATCGTCGGGAAGCGGGAAACTTAACGACGATTCTTTTATTGTTATTTATTGCGACGCGATTACAATTCGGCGATTGCTTCTATCTCGACGAGGACGTTCTTGGGGAGCGTCTTTACCGCAACGCATGAGCGGGCGGGTTTCGAGGTGAAGTATTCGGCATAGACGGCGTTGAAAGCCGCGAAGTCGCCCATATCGGCGAGGAAGCAAGTGGTTTTGACTACTTTTGAGATGTCCGAACCCGAGGCTTTAAGCAAGTTTTTGATATTCTCGCAGGATTGGCGCGCCTGTGATTCTATTGTGTTGTCGGGGACATTGCCTGTCTTGGGGTCAACGGGAATTTGTCCCGAGGTGATGACGAGAGAGCCCGTCACTACAGCCTGATTGTACGGTCCGATTGCTGCGGGAGCCGTGTCTGTACTTACGAATTTCATATTAATAATCCTCCATTATTATTTTGAAGCCCGCTTTTTCGAGAGCAAGCTTGATTTCACCGATATGCTCGAAGTCTCGGGTCTCGAGTTCGAGTTTTATATAACATGTGTTTATATCCGCTCTTTGAGAAGAACGCTCGTGATATGCCGTGATGACGTTCGCGCCCAATTCTCCCAAGACTTTGGCGACCTCGGAGAATTGTCCGGGTTTATCGAGAAGGCGAAGAGTAAGCGAACAGCGTCTGCCGTCGTTTATCTGTCCGCGAACGATGACTCGGGACAGACGGTTTACGTCTATGTTGCCGCCCGAGACTATGCAAAGTATCTTTTTGCCCTTCTCGGGGAGTTTGTTATGCATGACAGCGGCAACGGCTACCGCGCCCGCGCCCTCGGCTATCATCTTTTTGCGCTCTATGAGAGCCAAAATCGCAGAAGCGATCTCGTCCTCGGTCACCGTGAATATGTCGTCCACGTACTGCTTTATTATCTCGAAAGTGTTCGTGCCGGGTACCTTTACCGCTATGCCGTCCGCCATGGTAGAGACCTCTTCCGCGGGGATTATCTTTCCCGCCTTGAAGGATCTGTACATCGCCGAAGCGCCCTCGGCTTGCACGCCGTATACTTTTATCGAGGGCTTGAGGTTCTTGATCGCGTAGGCTATCCCCGCAATGAGTCCGCCTCCGCCTATGGGAACGACTACCGCGTCGGCGTCGGGCATCTCATCGAGTATCTCGAGACCTATCGTGCCCTGTCCCGCCATGACGTCCTCGTCGTCAAAGGGGTGAACAAAAGTGTAACCGTATTTGTCTCTCAACTCTATCGCCTTGGCGTAAGCGTCGTCATATACGCCCTTCACAAGACAAATCTGTCCGCCGTACCCCTTGGTAGCCTGTATCTTGCTTATAGGCGCGCCCTCGGGCAGACAAATAGTCGCCTTTACACCGTTCTTTGTCGCGCCCAACGCAACGCCTTGAGCATGATTGCCCGCGGAACATGCAACAATTCCTTTTTTCTTCTCTTCTTCCGAAAGTTGAGAAATCTTGAAATATGCGCCCCTTATCTTAAACGAACCCGTCGATTGCAAGTTCTCTGTTTTAAGATAAATGTGATTGTCACAGAAAATCTTCGATGCGGGAAGTATATCTGTCTTGGCAACAACACCTTTCAATACTTCGGAAGCCTTATATATTTTTTGTAACGAAAGCATAATAGTTTCCTCCTTGCCGAAACTCGATTAATTATAGCATAAAATTTATAATATGGCTATTTTTTTTATCAACTTTTTCAGAGAATTTTTCTTACGCTTGGGTTTCTCCCCGCCCTTTGGCTCCCTTTGGCGGCGTTTGTTCCCGCCCCGCCCTTTGGCTCCCTTTGGCGGCGTTTGTTCCCGCCCCGCCCTTTGGCTCCCTTTGGTTGAAATGCATAATATGAATCCGACCTTTTTACCTCGTCGAAAAGTTTATCTTTTCGGTTAAAAAGGAGCAACGGAGCATAAAAACAATATACGAGTACGCGTTTATTTCAAACGCGGAAACCACGCTTGAAGTAAAAACCGCCACATCGCGACTGTGCCCGCGGCGGCTCGCCGCCTCTTTTGAGCGATAGCGAAAAGAGAGTCTCAAAGCGACTGTTGCGACGCAGTAAGGGTGGCTGTCTGCGAATAGCAGACTGAAGGGATTGTTATAATAAAATTCGACCGTTATCCAAAGAAAACGCGTTCCTTTTCTCAAAAGAACGCGCTTTCTTTGTCGGATGGTAAATATTGAGAAGAACAGATTATTCCTCTTTGATTGCTCCTACGGGGCATCCGTCCTGGCAAGCGCCGCAATCGACGCATTCGGACTTATTGATTTCGTAATGCTCTTTTCCTTCGGAAATAGCGTTTACGGGGCAAGTTGCAGCGCAAGCGCCGCATTGGATGCACTCATTGTTGATTACTCTGGGCATAGTAAAATCTCCTTGATTATTAATAGAATAGTTATATTATAACACCATATTTTTATCTTGTCTATGATTTTGAGATAAAAATTTCGAAAATTTTTGCGTTATCCCTCGAGTCCTCGCGCTTGACGCACCAAGTTTACGATCATGACGCCATAGATCTCGCCTTGAGTCGCGCAAAATTCCATGACTTTCCAAGGCATATTGGTATTATATCGGATCCTGACGACTTCTTTCGTACCTATGATCAAAAGGTCGGCTCCTTTGAAATTGTTTTCGATATACCTCTTGATGTCGATGTAGTTGAGATCCTGCCCCTCGATGAGCAGTTCTAAGTCATACTTGAATTTTTCCATGGTTTTTTTCTCCTTTTATCTGAATTTTTATCACGGGAGACGAAGATTATCGTCCCGAAAGTTTCAACATATCCACTTTTCCGATCGCGTTGGTGGGGAGTTCTCTCAATTCTATCTCTTTGGGCTGAGAATAGACGTTCAATTTATCGCTACATTCCGCCTTTATCGCGGCTATGAGAGTCTCGTTGGGAACGGAGCCGTCGGGTTCGACGAAGAGTTTGACGGTCTGTCCGCGTCTTTGGTCGTTGATTCCCAACACCGCAACGCGTTTTACTCCCTTTATTTTTTCGACTACAGCCTCTATATCCGAGGGGAACACGGGCACGCCGTTCACTTTTAAGATGTTCTTTATTCTCTGTTTGAAGAACAGAAAGCCGTCCTCGTCGATATATCCCCAATCGCCCGTAAAGAGCCAATTTTTGCCGTCGATTTGCCTTACGGGAGAGTCTGCTCCCAAATAGCCGAGCATCATAATGTTGGTGTCGATGAGGATTTCGCCCTCTTGGCGAGGAGCGAGCAGTCTTTGTCCGTCGGTTATCGCAAGAGTACAGCCCACGAGCGGATATCCCACCGATTCGCGCCTATTGTGCGCAAAGTTTGTGACACAGCACACCGTGACTGTCTCGGTAAGCCCGTATCCGACAAAGAGTTTCGCCTTGCTTCCGCCCGCGGCGAGAGCGGCGTCGAAGTCGTCCACAAGTTTTTCGGGAGCCTTGTCTCCGCCCACGAAACATTCTTTGAGCGAGGAGAGGTCGGCTTTTCGGAAGCGTTTGCAAGCGAGCAGTCTCGAGAACATTGCGGGAACGCCCGTCAGCAACGAGACTTTTTCTTTTTCTATCGCGCGCGCCATCGACGCGGGGTTGAATTTAAGCGTCATTACATTGGTAATGCCCCACAGTATAGACATGTGCATATTCATGCACAGCCCGAAGCCGTGGAATATCGGCAGCACCGAATACATGGAAATGTAGTTTTCGGGCGGTTCCGAGATAAACTCGGTGGCTTTTCCCGCGAGTTCGTTGAACACCTTGCAGTTGTGCATGATTATCTTGCTTTTGCCCGTAGTTCCGCCGCTTTGAAGGAACACCGCGGGTTCGTCGTCGCGGAACATATAGGGTTCCGAGGTATCGGGTTTTGCCTCTTTGAGCAGTTTTCGGAATTTCAGCCCGCCCTTGTATCTCTTTTTGCCGCGCTGTTTGTATCTGTAAACGAGTTTGGGCAGAAGCGGCATAAATTCGTCGTTTTCGGAGTTTATAATTATTCCTCGGGGCAGTCTGTCCCTGTTCTTGTTGAGATAAATATCGTAAGCGATAAGCATTGCGCTGTCGGTGAGTTTCATGGACATTTCCGTCTCGTAGGGAGTGCTGAAGGGGTGAAGCAGATTCACTTTGGCTCCTATCTTGTTTATCGCATAGAACGAGATTGTCGCCGCGGGGCTGTTGGGCATGCACAGAGTCACGGTATCTCCCGCCTTTATGCCCTTTTCGCGGAGCGCAGTCGCGAATTTATCGACATACTCCAAAAGAGCGCGGTAAGTTATCCTCGCGCCGTAAAAGACCAACGCGTCCTTTTGCGCATATTTCAGCGCGCATTCTTTCATTTTGGTATACAAAGTGTGTTCCATAACAAAACGCTCTCCCCTCTCAGATAAGGGAAATCAGAACGAAAATCCCTCCCAATATTATTTGATGAAGCACATAGACTATCAAGGCGTGTCGTCCTATAAAATCGACGGGTTTTGCCACCCCGTATCCCAAAAAAGGAAGTAAAGAACGCTGCCTTTTGCGATAGACGTACTGACCTATAACGCTGCCTATAAGCAAGAAACAGGCGTAAGGCAACACCGAAAAGAAATCCGCCGAATAGAACTTTGTTCCGTCGAAAGCGGCGTCGGTTTGGTATCCCAACAATACGGAAGGGAAGTAGCCGAGCGTGCCCTCGTAACGAACGCCGATGAGAAATTCTCCGTCGGCTCTTACGAAAATACAGCCGAAATAGACAGCCAGAAGGATTGCTCCCACAAGCGCGGGCAACGCCCTCGTCGCTTCCGACACGACGGCGAAGCCTCGACTGCTCTCCGCTCTCTTCGCCAACAATTTTCGGAGTTTTTCGCCCGCAAAATCGCATAACGCGAACAACAAAATCGATATTCCCAAACAGTGCAGTACTCCGAATGCAATGAAAAATCCCTTCCCCATCGCCGTGCTTTCCAACATGTAAGTAGCCCAACTTATGAGACACCCCACGAGAAAACACATTACTCCCCGCTTGAGATTCGACCTCGACAGCGCGCAACTTATGCCGCATAAAGCAAAGAACAACACGACTACCGTCCAATGCCAGAAGAGCCTGAATCCCGACTCCCAATATGCGATGGCAAATTGCCCGAACGCGCTTTTCTGAAAAAATTCCATTACATTGAACATAAAATGGTCGAACACCATGAGAATAACGCAAATCCCGCGGAGAAAATCCAACTCGGCAAATCTGCGTTTGCCCTTGACGACATAATCCCTTACCGCGGGAGAAAGCCCTTCTACGGAGCCTCCGTCGTAACCGTCGCTATTCTGTTGTGCTTGTCTTTGTCTCAAGTCTTTTTCGCACCTCGGCGCAATAAAATAATGTTTTTTTTCGGATAGCCGCAAGTATTCGGTACGGTTTCGCCGCAAGAAAACCGTCTTTTTCCTCGCCCAAATCGCGTCGCTTACTCGGATAACCGCAAGTGTTCGGTACAGTATCGGAACAGAGAAATTTCCTCTTCATGATCGGAAAAGCGGGCTTCGATGAGCGGGACTGCGCCGAGAGGGTCTATCGTAAGTCCCTCGCAAGCGAACAGTTCACCCTCGAACTCGGCGACGACGAGGTCGAATTTTTTATACATTTGCTTGACGGCGAGTACGAGAGTCACATAGTCGTTTATATCGAAACCGCACTCTCGGGAAAGTTCTTTCCGCGATATGGCGACGGCGGTTTTTTTGCCTATTCTAAAGGTTTTCATACTTTTTGTTGTTCATTTTTTGCCTGTAATCGGACTGACTTCCGACGGGGCTTATAATGGAGTAGGCTATATTGATAAGGTGGTCGCCCACGCGTTCGAGTTCGGTGAGCAGCTCATAGAAGTAGTTGCCGCTCTCTATGGAGCAGATACCCTTGTTGAGTCTTTCGACATGGTTTGCGGCATAGACGTCGCGCAAGACGTCGAGTTGTTCCTCGTGTTCGGACATCGCCGCCAAGCCCGACTCGTCGCGGGTTTCGAAGGCGTGACGCGCTTCCCGAGACATTTGCATCACTCGTTTGTATATGTTTTTGAGGTCGTCGAGACCGTCCTCGGAGAAAGTTATGTTTTCTCTTTGCATTTCCACCGCCATTTCCGCGAAGTTTTGCGCGTGGTCGCCTATTCTCTCGTAGTCGCTTATGACGTGATAGAAAGAGCCTATTTTTTTGGAGTCGGCTTGACTCAACGAGGTGGCGTTCAAAGAGACGAGGAATTGAGTGAGTTGCTTTTCCACAAAGTTTATTCTGTCCTCTGTCTTGTTGAGTTCGTTCAATTCCGAGGTGTCGGAGTTGAATATCATATTCATGGAGCGGTCGAGATTTTTAAGGGACAAATCCGACATTGCGATTATCTCCTTTTCGAGTTGAGTCACCGCCAAAGTCGGCGTGGCCAGCATAAGTTCGTTGACATATTCGAGTTTTTGAGTCTCTTTCTCGCCCTTCTTGTCCTTTATCATAAGTCTCAGGAGTTTTTCGAAGGGACGAAGGAAGGGCAAAAGTCCCAACGAATATATCAAGGAATAAAATACGTTGAACAGAGACAGTTGCCAATAAGGCGGCAAGCCCGTATTGCGAAGGAAATCGGCGAGAGGGGTCTTGAAAATCCAAACCACCGCGCCCACGGTAAAGGTGCCTATCACCGAGGCGATAACCTGACCCCAGGCTGTCCTTTTTGCGTCCGAGGACGCGCCTATCGCGGCAAGAACGGCGGTGACGCAGGCTCCTATGTTCGCTCCCATAACGAGGAAGAAGGATTGCTCCAAAGTTATCGCGCCCGTGCCTCCCGCGCCTATGAACATTATATATAACGCTATCGACGAGGACGAGGACTGCAACAACGCCGTGAGAATGGTACTGAAAAGAATCAGTAACAGCGGGAAATCCATAGTCTCGAAGATGTGTCTGAAAGCGTCGGTGAGTTGCTCGTTCGCCTTGAATGCGCCGCTCATCATATCGAGACCTATAAAGATAAGACCGAAGCCCGTCATAATGGCTCCCGCCTTGTTTACAGACTCTTTCTTTCCAATAATGCGCATAAGAATACCCACAAGAGCCAACGCGCTTATATATCCGCCTATGTCAAAGGAATCGAAAGCGACCAAAACTCCCGTTATAGTCGTTCCGAGTTTTGCGCCCAATACTATAGCCAACGCCTGAAAGAGCGTTATCGTCTTGGAGTTTACCAAACTCACCGCCATGACGGAAGTCGCGCCCGAGGACTGAATAACGCATGTAGTACCCGCGCCGATAAGATAGCTGAAAAGACGTCTGTCGCTTATCTTGTTGAACAGTCGCCTCAAACCTCCGCCTGCGCAGCTCTCTATTCCGTCGCTCATCATCTTCATGCCCGCCATAAAAGCGCCGCAGCCTGCAAACAGAATCAAAATGCTTCCAAGTATCTCCAAACGAATACTCCCCTTATATTTTGCTACGGTTATATTGTAGCCTATTGAAAAAGCCTTGTCAAATTATTTTTCGCCCATAACAAAATTTCCTTACCTTTCGGAATAAACCTCGCCCCAAAGGGGAAATACTGTTAAGAGAAATAATTTTTTTTAACGGAGTGATTCTATCATGTGGGAAAAAATCAAAAAACTGTTTTCCTCGAACCTGAAACGCACCGCCGAAAAAAACGGCGGAGTCGATTTGAAACAACCGACAAATAAACTCGACAGCGAAACCCTTCGCCAATCGGGCTTTTCTTCCGCCGAAGCCGCCGAGGACTTCGACGACGACGATGATGACGAGGACGACCTCGACGACGATGACGATGATGACGAGGACGACCTCGACGACGATGACGATGACGAGGACGATGATGATGACGACGACCTCGATGATGATTTCGATGACGAAGAGGGAGAAGCGGAAGCGCAATACGGCGGTTATCGGAACACGTCGGATTTTTGCATGATACGCCCCGACGCCGAGTTCGACCCCGACCCCAACAACACCATCCCCACCCAATCCTCTTAGGGCAGGCAGCGTCACGCTGCACCCATAGTCGCGAGTTGCTTGAATTTTAATTCAAGCGTGACTTCCGCGGCAGCGTGACGCTGCACCCAAAGTTCACGATTTACTTAATTACTAATTCCAACATTATTCCCGCGTCCAAAGATTGTACTAATATCTGATAAATAATGCCCTTGACCTTAAAAGCGTCGCGGGGTCCGGGACACCGTCGCAAGTGTCCCGGCTCCTTTTGGTTACTTTTCAGAGCATGAAAAGTAACATTTAACCCTGTATTTTAATACGGGAACTTTTAATAAAAATAAATTTCTCCGTTTCCAATCAAAAAAATAAAATTCAATTTTTTTTCCTCTCTACACAGGGTTTCCGCAAAAACTTATTAATTTTCCCCTCGACCTATAAGTTCCAAGTCATCCTCGTGTACCATGACTTCGCCGATGTCTTCACCTGTGCCGTGTTCAGAAAAGAGAACGTCCCACCTGTCGCCGTGAGCGTGCGAAAACATAACGCATCCGTCGTCGCCCTTATGTACGCCTTCCTCGGCATATTCGGGTCTGTCGCATATAAGGCGAACGTGATCGTACTCCTTGAATTTCGGCTCTCTCAGTGAGGTGTGAGTATAGAAATCGGGACGCTCGGAAATTTCTTGTGTAAAGCTATCTTGTGGGGTATAGGCGTATTTGAGGTTTGACGCTTTTACTCTGACCACTGCAAATTCACCGTGATAAAAAGGGCTTGTAAACATGACGATCCATTCATCGGAAGGAGATATGTAAGAAATCAAATCCCCCAAATAGCCTTTGAAAATATTTTTACTTTTCAGCTCCTCGGTATCATCAATAAGTCGTGCGCAATCGTATTTTTCCATATTATTTATCTCCTCTATTGTCCGAGTTTTTCTTGAATTTACCGCCGAGTGGCGTTGCGCAAATTATTTTACCGTTTGTATGAACCATCCAACCTGTTTTCAGAGTAATTTTGCCGAGAAAAGGCGAGATAATATTTATGGGAATTGTTATTCTTTGTCCATTCTCGTCAAGTTTACCCAAAATGTAATCTCCGGAAATATATTTTTCTTTTGCTTGTTTATCAAATTCGCTTTTTAAGTATTCGGAGTCGTTTATCGTAAAGCCGAAGGACTCTTCGAAAAGTTTTCTTTTTCCATTATCTTCATAATCTTCGGAAAAAATATAATTTGTAAATTTTCTTATATCGCAAACAGCTGTGACGACAGTCGGTTTTAAGAATAATTTTTTGCAATGGCAATTTGGGTGATGTGGGTTGATAGGACAAGTTTTTTCGGTATCAATAAAATAACATCCGCTAATGGCAGTACAGGGCATGCAATGATTTAATATTGCGGCTTTTTCTCTCACTTTTTCTCTCTTTTCCCCTTCCTCATCGGGAATGCCTTCATGGTACCATTTTGCCCAATTCCCCGATACGGTTGGGGAATCGATGAACAGACTTTTTGCCTTTTCGGCAACTGCTTTTAGTTCTCTCAATCTTTTTTCTCCTTTATTATACAATAAAATTTTTTCTAAGACAAGCAAAGAAAAAAGGCGCATTCTCCTTTTGCGGAAAATTCGTCTTTTTATAGCTTATCTTATATTTCTATTATACCACACTTGTCAAGACTTTCGGCGATTCCGTTCGGAGAAAATTTTAAGGCAGTCTTTTATCTCCACCAAGCAGCGTGACGGCGTCGCAACTGTCGCTTTGAGACTCTCTTTTCGCTATCGCTAAAAGAGGAGTCTTTCAAAGGAACTCTCGATAATTTCTCATACCGTAGAGCACTCGGACGACTTGTATTTCTTTGTCTTTAATACGGAAAAATGCTATGTAATTATTAACGATAAGTTTGCGCAAAGTTTTATCTTTTACATACTCGTTATCAATAAAGGGACAACTCTCGGGAAAGGTGCAAATATTATCAAATGCTTTTTCAAAGTCATCTATTTGTTTGATTGCCGCTACGGGATTTTTCAATTCTTTGGAAATATAGGCAAAAATATTTTCCATATCCGTTTGAGCCAAAGGAAAGATTTTCAAAACATATTTATTTTCCATATTTTTCCCTTATAGAATCGAAAAACTCTTTCCCGTCTACGGGAACCGCGCCTTTGTCAATCTCTTCCAAGGCGGTGTTGAGCATAACGGCTGCTTGCATTTTGGCAAACATTTCTTCGTAAAGTTTTACGCTCATCATAACCGCTTCGCCGTAACCGTTTTTCGTTATAACAATGGGAACATCGCTTTCCCGACAGGTTTTCATTATGCTTGCCGTGTTTTTAAGCTCGTTTACAGGCAAAATTTTGGGTAACGGTTGAGTCATAATATTCCCTCCCAATCAATATTATATTATTATAATGGTCTTATTATACCATAATATATATTTGTTGTCAATACTTTTTATAAAAAACAGACTCCCAATAGGGAGCCTATAATAAGGTTAGATTTATTTTACAATCCCTTCAGTCTCGTCGCAATGCGTCCTTTTATATCGCTTTCACCGACAAGCGGCGAAAGGCTCCTTTTGCGG
>CANPVN010000037.1 GCA_947581755.1 uncultured Clostridia bacterium
ACTTTGTGTTAATTTTCTTCTTTCTTCCCATAAAAATATGCACCTCCTAAAGTGTCTAACTTTTGGGGTGCATATCAGTTCAACCTTAAGGACTTTTTTGTCCATAACTAATCCGTTATAACTTTATATCGTCGAGCGTACACTTGTATGCTTCGATAAACACCGATATGAAATAACGCAAAGTTCGGTCGTCTATCGCATCGAGTTCGGCTTTGATGGTTTTGTTCGCTTTTTCAAAATCATTGTTTCCGCAAGAAAGTTCCTCTATCGTCTTTATATACGCGCTCAATTTGTCGGCGTACTTGACGAGTTTATATTCGCGAGAAGTCTTGTCGGGAGCCAAAGAATTTTCAAAACGCTCTTTTAGTTGCGGAGGAAGCAAAGACAATAACCTTTGCTCTGCATATTCCTCGACTTTGCCGTATGCCGCCCTGAGTTCGGTATCGAAATACTTGACGGGCGTGGGCATATCGCCTGTTATAACCTCGGAAGCGTCGTGATATATCGCTATGGAAACCGCTTTCCCCAAATCGACGTTTCCGCCGAAAAGAGTATTTTCGATCTCGGTGAGCGCATGAGTAAGCATAACCACCTCGAAACTATGCTCGGCAAGACTGTCGTCGAAAGTGTTTCTCATGAGACTCCAACGATTTATGAACTTCATTCGACTTAAAAAAGCAAAGAATTGAGACACTGCGTCAAACTCCCTTATCTATTTGTTTTTCAGTATGGTTTTGCGTACTTTGTCTGCGATGTTCTCTGCGGTGAATCCGTATTTTTTCCAAAGATACGCGGGTTTTGCGCACTCGCCGAAAGTATCCATGGTTACGTAGTCTCCGTCGAGACCGACATATTTTCCCCAAGACAAAGAGGACCCCGCTTCGACTGCGATTCTTACTCTGCAAGAAGGGTCTATTACGCTGTTTTTGTACTCTTCGGGCTGTCTTTCGAACTGTTCGAAACAAGGCATCGAGACTACTCTTACCGAGATTCCTTCGCTCTTCAGCAATTCCGCCGCGGCAACGGACAGCGCGACTTCGGAACCCGCGGACAAGATTATCGCGTCGGCGTCTTTGCAATCCCTTATAATATATCCGCCTTTTTCCGCCCTCTCGTCCGCGCCGTCAAGCAAAGGCAACTCCTGTCTCGAGCATACTATTGCCGACGGTCTGCCGCTTCGGAGCGCGTCGATATAAGCCGCCGCCGTTTCGTGAGCATCGGCAGGTCGATACACGTCGAGTTCGGGCATTGCGCGCAGTCCCGCAAGATGCTCTACGGGCTGGTGGGTAGGTCCGTCCTCGCCCACTCCTATACTGTCGTGAGTCAAAACGTAAATCACGGGTAATTTCATAAGCGCGCTCATTCTCATCGCGTTCTTCATATAATCGCTGAAAGCAAAGAATGTGGAACAGAACACACGGAAACCGCCGTGAAGAGTCATGCCGTTACAGATAGCCGCCATTGCGTGTTCTCTTATGCCGAAATGAATGTTTCTGCCCTCGAAATCCTCTTCGGATATTGCTTTCAATCCCTCCAAAGACGTGAGATTTGACGGAGCAAGGTCTGCCGAGCCGCCCACAAATTCGGGAAGCAAAGAGGCAAGACGATTTAATGTGATGTGGCTTGCTTTTCTCGTCGCCACACCCTTTTCAAAGGAATATAATTCTTTATGAGAAGATAAATCAATGTTTTTGAGCGACATTACCCTTTCGAATTCCTTATATTCCTCGGGATATTTCTCTTTATAGAGATCTCTTGTCTTATTCCAATTCTTTTCGTACTCTCCGAGTTGTTTCGTTAAGTCCGAATAATGTTTTCTCACTTCCCGAGAAACATAGAATTTCTCTTCGGGATAGCCCAAAGTTTTTTTGGTGGCAAGCACGCCTTCTTCACCCAAAGGCGCGCCGTGGCAAGAACTCGAACCCGCCTTGGGAGAGCCGTAACCTATCACCGTCTTTATCTTTATAAACGACGGCTTATCCTGCGCTTTGGCTTTTTCTATACATTTACCTATTTCTTCGGGGATCCCGTCACATTCCGCGGTAAACCAATTCTGCGCCGCAAAACGCGCCGTAAGATCTTCGGTAAAAGCGAGGTCGGAAGAACCTTCTATCGTTATCTTATTGCAATCGTAAAGAATTATCAACTTACCGAGTTTCAGTGTGCCCGCAAGAGAAGCCGCCTCGTAAGAGATGCCTTCCATAAGACAGCCCTCTCCGCACAGCGCGTAAGTATAATGGTCGACAAGTTTCAAGTCGGGTTTGTTGAAGCGGGCTTCGAGCATGCGTTCGGCAAGCGCAAAACCAACGGCGTTGGCTATGCCCTGTCCCAAAGGTCCCGTAGAAACCTCGACGCCCTTACATACTCCGTATTCGGGATGTCCCGTGGTTATCGCTCCCGCCTGTCGGAAGTTCTCGATGTCCTCGATGGAAACGGGATAGCCGAAAAGATGAAGCAACGAGTAAAGAAGCATGGAACCGTGTCCCGCCGAAAGAACGAATCTGTCTCGGTCGATGAAATCGGGATTCAAGGGATTGTGCTTCAAGTGATGCGCAAACAACTCATAACCTATGGGCGCCGCGCCGAGAGGCAAACCGGGATGTCCGCTGTTTGCCTGTTGAATTGCGTCGATGGAAAGCGCGCGTATTGCGTTTATCGACTCTGTCTGAATAGTGTTCACGTGTTCCTCCGTTATTGTTTTCGTATATTATTTATATTTGAACAAGTTGTCCAAATCGAAAGGATCTATATTGTCATAGTCAAGCAAAAAGTCATAGACTATTTTAACCATTTTGCAAACCTGTTTTTTCGCGCCCTCGAAATTTATCACCAATACGGGATCATGTACGCTTTGGCGAAGCATGAACCAATCGGATCCGAGATAGACTCTCACGCCTTCGTAATCATTGTCCTTGACCTCGAAACTCTTTTTTCCGTAACGCCTCATATCATCGATCAAAATTTGTCCGAGTCTTTTCCAATTCTCTCCCGTAAGCGTGACTCTGAAACATTCTTCACACTCGGGCTCCTTCAAGTCGGCTATGAGATCGGAAAGCGTCTTTCCCTCTTTCCTCAGTTTTGCGGCATGACTTATGAGTCTGACCGCCATATACGCGCCGTCGTCGAGAAAATAATTTTCTTTGAGCGCACCGTGTCCCGAAGTCTCTATCGCCAAGGGCGCGGACACTCCGTTGTTTTCGAGTTCCATCGCTTTATCGATGACGTTGCGATACCCTCTTTTGAAACGCAAATGTATTCCGCCGTGCGCCGTGATAAATTCGGTAAGACCGCTGCTCGTGACGCTGTCGGTAACAATGGTCGCTCCTCTGTTTTCTTTTAATACGATCGCGCTCATGAGCGCTATAAGTCTGTTTCTGTTTATCTCTTTTCCGTCCGAGGTGACTATCGCGGATCTGTCTGCGTCGGTATCGAATATGACTCCCAAGTCGCAACCGCCTGCTTTTACCGCGTCGGATATGGCTTTCATGGCTTCGGCTGCCTCGGGATTGGGAACATGATTGGGAAATTTTCCGTCGGGCTCGAGATTGAGAGACGCCGAAACATCGGCTCCGAGTTCCGCCAAGACGTCGGCAAAGAAGCCTCCGCTGCCGTTGCTCGCGTCCACCGCTATCTTCATGCCGATAAGCGGACTCTCTTCTCCCGTGAACTCGCGGAATTTGTTTTTCAAAAACTCTTTGTAAAGCGTCATAAGGTCGCAATCGCGCTTTTTGCCCTTGCGATCGCTTTCCATAACGCAATCGGACGACAAGGCTATCACTTCGGACAACTCTCCGCTGCCGAGTCCGCCCTTTTCGGTAAAAAATTTCATGCCGTTTTTGTCGTAAGGGTGGTGGCTCGCCGTAAGCATTACCGCGCCGTCGCACTTCGTTTCGGCAAACACCGTCGCCATAAACATGGCGGGAGTAGATGCAAGTCCGCAATCGTAATAATCGCAGCCGCTGTCGGCAATAGCCTTGATAGCCGCATTTTTCAATTTCTCCGCGGTGAGTCTGCTGTCATGTCCCACGGCTATGACTCCTTTCCCGCCGAGTTTGCGGACGAATCCCGCCGTAAGATCATAGACCGCGCTTTCGTCGAGATCGATTTTTGTTCCCATCGCGGTACCTCGAATATCGGTGCCGCTTTTCAGTTTGGTATAGTCCATTGCTTATCCTCCGTAGCCATTATATTATAACAGACCTCGACGACAAAAGCAATTATAATCCGATAAAAAATCAAGACAAATTGCTTACAACCGTTTACAAAACAGGCACAATCAAAAGGTTGTGACTCACCTTTATAAAAAAGAGTGGAAATTAATTCTAAAATATCGGAATAAACTTCGATTTTTTATTTGACAGAGAAGGTTGTTCTATCTTATAATTAGTGTATAAACAAATAATTGTTTTGGAGGAAATATTACAATGTCTTACATTTCTGAAGTTTTGGAAATGACAGCTGCCAAGAATCCCGGACAACCCGAATTCAATCAGGCAGTAGAAGAAGTTCTCAATACCCTTTCACAGGTAATTGAAGCAAACGAATCCAAGTACAGACAAAACGCTTTGCTTGAGCGTCTTGTTGAACCCGATCGTCAGATCATGTTCAGAGTTCCCTGGACGGACGACAAGGGCGTTCCCCATGTAAATCGCGGTTACAGAATCCAATTCAACAATGCAATCGGACCGTACAAGGGCGGTTTGAGATTCCACCCCTCCGTTAACCTCAGCATTTTGAAGTTCCTCGGTTTCGAACAGATCTTCAAAAACAGCTTGACGGGTCTTCCCATCGGCGGCGGCAAGGGCGGCGCAGACTTCGATCCCAAGGGCAAGAGCGACGCCGAAGTATTCCGTTTCTGCCAGAGCTTTATGACAGAACTTTATCGTCATATCGGCGCAGACATTGACGTTCCCGCAGGCGATATCGGCGTCGGCGGACGTGAGATCGGTTTCTTGTACGGAACATATAAGAGAATTACCAAACTCTATGAAGGCGTGCTTACAGGTAAAGGTCTTACCTACGGCGGCTCCCTCATCAGAACTCCCGCTACGGGCTACGGCGTAGTTTATCTCGGCGAAGCAATGCTCAACGACCACAACAAGTCCTTCAAGGGTCAGAGAGTTACTATCTCGGGTTCGGGTAACGTCGCTATCTACTGCGCGGAAAAGGCTACTACCCTCGGCGCAAAAGTTATCACGATGTCCGACTCCAACGGTTGGATCCTCGATGAGAACGGTATCGATGTAGAGGCTGTAAGAGTTCTCAAAGAAGAGAAGAGAGCTCGTATCTCCGATTACTGCAAAGACCATAAGGGCGCTAAGTACTTCGAAACCAAGTCTATGGACGATCTCCGCGTTTGGAGCGTTCCCACAGATATTGCTATTCCTTGCGCAACTCAGAACGATATCAACGTTGCTCATGCGAAGGCTCTTGTCGATAACGGTTGCCGTTGCGTCATCGAAGGCGCAAATATGCCTTCTTATAACGAAGCAATCGCAGTATTCCAGAGCACAAAGGGTATGCTCTTTGCTCCCGCAAAGGCAGCAAACGCAGGCGGCGTAGGAACCTCTGCTCTCGAAATGAGCCAGAACAGCATGAGACTCTCCTGGACTGCGGAAGAAGTTGACAGCAAACTTCATGCAATGATGAACAATATCTATAAGAACATGTCCGAAGCTGCTAAGAAGTACGGTCATAAAGATAACTTCGCTATGGGCGCAAACATCGCAGGCTTCGAGAAAGTTGCTGAAGCAATGATTGCTCAAGGTATTCAATAATCCTTAAAACAAACTTTAATAAAAAACAGCGTCTTAAATCCTTTTTAAGATGCTGTTTTTTTATGTCTATGCTAAATCATGCGGCGAAGGGTTTGTATTCTCTGCGTCGAGATATTGCCTTCCGCAAAAGCGTGAGCCGCTTTATCTATGTCTCCCGCGCCCATAAAAATCAATATCCCCTCTTTGACGTTGTTATATAAATAATCCTCTATCTCGCAATAAGTATCGAAACTGAGCGCGTGGACACCTTTGTCTATGAGTTTGCGGGCAATAAGCGTTGACGAAACATCGGATGCAAACGCTTCGCGCGCGGCAAACACGGGAGCCAAGATAACCTCGTCCGCCTTGGAGAGAGCCTCGACAAAGCCCGATAAAAAAGACTTCGTGCGGGAATATGTGTGAGGCTCGAATACCACCGTTATTTTGCCTTTATCCAAAGTCAATGCCGAGTTGAGACAGGCGGCGATCTCGGAGGGATGATGAGAATAATCGGAATATATTCTCAATCCCCCTTTGAGGGCTATCAACTCGAAACGCCTTTCCACACCGACGAAATTTTTGAGTCCCATTACACATAACGAAAAGTCCCAATCCATAACGTCGGATACCGCGACAGCCGCCAAAGCGTTATATATATTGTGCTTTCCGTAAAGACCGAGCGTTATATTGCCGAGTCTTTCCTTTCCGCGATAAGCCGCAAAACGAACGCCCGACTTGTCGATGCTTATGTTTTGAGCGTGATAGAGACACTTATCGGAAATTCCGAACGAATAAGTATCGTCGCGTCCCGAAAGCGTCGCGCAGTTGGGGTCGTCGCCGTTGACTATCGCTATAGAAGAATTTGTTGCAAAATCTTTGAAGGAGCGAGTCATCTCTCCCAAGTTTTTGTAACAATCCGTATGATCGAGGTCGATATTCAGAACCACTCCTATATCGGGACGCAAATTCAGAAAACTGCGGTGATACTCGCACGCCTCGGTTATAAACAACTCTCTTCCGCCGATGACTCCGTTCTTTCCGCCCACAGCGCCGCCTATATGTACCGTGGGATTCAACGGAGAGGCTATATTCCACAGCATACCCGTTGTAGTCGTCTTTCCGTGAGTTCCCGAAAGAGCTATCGTTTTGTCAAAAAGCGGCGCGATTTGCCCCAAAAGCGCGGCACGCTCGATGATAGGCAAATTAAGTTCCCTCGCCCTTTGCAACTCGGGATTGTCCCAAGGAACTGCTCCCGTATAAACGACAAGATCGCAATTTTCCACATTTTCGGCTTTGTGTCCCTCGAGCGTAAGATCGCTGCCGCTGACGATGTGCCCGAGACTCTGTTCAAAAGCCGCAAGGAAGCGCATACTGACTCCTTTTATACCGATAAAATGTATTCTCATATTGTAAATTATGCAAGATTAAACAAAAAAGTTAAAAAAATTTTGTTAAAAACTATTTACAAATAAACAATGTTGTGTTATAATAACAATAGCCGTGATTATAAAAACGGAAAAACTATCAAAAGAGGTACTTTATGAACATCACCGAGGTAAGAATCAGACTTGTTAAAAACGATGACAGCAAACTTAAGGCAGTGGCTTCCGTCACCTTTGACGGATGCTTTGTAGTCCACGATATAAAAATAATTCGTGGTTCGGAAGATTATTTTATTGCGATGCCCACAAAGAAAACTCCCGCGGGAGAATATAAAGATATAGTGCATCCTTTGAACACCGAAACGAGAGAAGAACTTAAAAACGCTATCTTAGGCGAATTCGAAAAAGTATTGGCTACTACGGAAGAATAAAAAAACCGATCGTATCCTGAGTATCGGCAGTTACTCGACTTACAAAGTAACTTATTTTAAAATGCAAAAATAAAAATTTGACGATGCTGTCGCAAGCGTCTTATTTCAACTTGCGACAGCGTCTCTTTTTGTCCTTTGGAATTTTTCTGTCCTTCGGAGTCTTGCTGTCCTTCGGAATCTTGTTGCCCTTCGGGAACGGGTTGTTTTTATGGAGAGGATTTTTTGCGGAGGACGATTTTTTTCGGATAGATAACAAAGGAGCGTCCCCCGCTCTTTATGTTTTATTATCCCGAGTTTATAATATCTGCTATTGAATACAGAGGGCAAACAAAGGGGCTGTCGCTTGAATGCGGACAGCCCCTTTGTTTGTCTTGTTGCCAAGACATTTCATAAAAGGAAGAAACTAAAATCGATTTTATTTTTTACTTTGCGCCGAAAACAAGATTTGCGGTATTATCGCTTATCCAACCGCCTCCGACATCGGATATCGTTCTGAAGTTGTCTCTCTCGAAAGAGATGGTCTGCTTTGAAGTCCAGAACTTAAACGCATAATTCGCAATGGTAATAACGCTTGCGGGCACGCGAATTTCGGTAAGTTCAAGGCAACCATCAAAGGTATTCGCAGAAATTTCCGTCAAGGTGTTGGGAAGAGTTACCGAATTGAGTTTGGTACAATTCTGGAAAGAGTATGTGCCTGTAACCAACATTCCTTCGGGCAAAACAACTGTTTGCAATGCCGTACAACCGTTAAAGCAATAATTACCCAATGTGGTTAACTCGGAAGGACCTTCGAATATAACAGAAGTTAACTCGAGGCAACCATAGAAGCAATAGGTTCCCATTGCAATTACCGTAGACGGGATCGTTACCGATTTGAGAGCAGTCTCGCGGAATACGCCCAAGCCGTTCAAAGTGATCCTTGCATTTGCTTTGGGGAAATTAACTTCGCAAATCTTACTGCCTATGAATGCGACTCCGTCTATAAGCGTTATCGTTTCGGGAATGTCGAGTTTGAGACTTCCCGAAGTTTTTCTGAATGTGGCTTGAGGCACAACCGAAAGTCTTGCGGGAAGATTTATTTTCTCTATTGCCGAATATTCGAATACGCCTGCATTGTCGGGATTATCCGCAGTGCTGTTGCCGCCTGCTGCCAAAGTCAATGTTTCCGCTCCGCCTTCGCCTTCTTGGAAAGTTACTTCGGTCAAGTTCTCGCAATATGCGAATGCGGCTTTACCTATCTCGCTTACCGACGCGGGAATCGTTATCCTCTTTATTGTGCTTCCGAAGAAGGCATAATCGCCTATCTTCTGCAAACCTTGAGGAAGAACAACTTCTTCGACGCCCGCGTTATAGAAAGCGTAAGCGGGTATCTCGGTCAATGTATCGGGTAAAATTATCTGTTTGTACATACCCGCCAATCTGCCGTAAAGAGTTTTCGCTTCGGATACTGTCTTATCCTTGTAATCCGCTACATCGTCAACCGTATAACTGTTTTTGAACAAAAGATAGGTTTTTGTTCCGTTATTATCCGTAAGCGAAGTAAATTCGGTTCCTTGCGTCAACTTGAAGTTTGTATTGTCGCCGAGTGTAATCGTTGTAACGGGAGCGCCTTCGAAAGGATAGGCTCCTTTGTAAGCGTACATGGTTTTCAAAGCGGAAAGATTTACTTCTCCGATCTTAGTGTTAAATAATGCTCCGCCGCCTATCGCCTGAATCTCGGACAGATCCAACTCGGAAAGCGAGGTACAATCCTTAAACGCAAACGCGCCTATTTGAATCAGGTCGATGGGCAAATCCACGGTAGTCAACGCGCTGCAACCAGCAAAGACATAAGATGCGGTATCGGGAGTAATGTTATTTACTATACCTTGTTTAGTATTGTATTCACCCAAAATCGAGATCGAAGTAGCCGACAAGTTTATCTCTTCCAACGAAGTACAATTCATGAATGTGTACTGTCCGAGGCTTACAAGCGCAGACGAGAAAGTAATATACTGTAAAGACGTGCAATCGCTGAAGGCATAATTTCCTATGGACGACATTGCTCTGTTGTTGAGGTAAACCGTCTCGAGCGATGTGCAACCCGAGAACATAGACGCACCCAACGACTTAATTTGCGTATCCGACATATCCACAGATTCGAGAGCGGTACAGCCGCTGAACATCGAGTCCGCCGTCATATTTAAGCCAGAAGCAAATGTTACCGAAGTAAGTTTTGTACAATCTTTGAATACATTTATACCCAAATCCGTGATACTTGCGGGAATATCTATCGAAGTCAAACCGCTACCTGAAAAACACTCATCGCCTAACAATTCAATGGAACTGAAATCAAATTGAGATAATGAAGTACAATTTTGGAATATATAAGCGCCTATTTTTGTTACGCCTTGGGGTAATAATACTTCCCTTAAAGCGGTACAACCTTGGAAAGTATAAGCGTTTGCTTTAATGCTTACAGAAGTAGCCGTACTACCAATACAAGTTAAAGCAGTGTTGCGTAAATCGATTCTTTCAAGCGCAGTACAATTTCTGAATGTAATCGTACCGAGGCAATTCATGGTATCAGGCAATTTGATTTCTTGCAAAGAAGTACATGCGTCAAAAGTCGTACTTGAAAAAGTCAACAGGCTCGTAGCGCCCGAGAAATCAACAGATCTTATGCTCTTGCAGTCAGTAAATATACCTGCATTTGCTTTATTGAGTTTTGTACATTTCGAGAAATCGAGTTTTTCGGGCATTGCATCGCTCAATCCGTCGGTATTCAATGAAGTAAGCGAAGTACAACCTTGGAAAGCAGAAGTACCCAATTGTTCGATAGTAGCAGGTATGGAAATCCTTACAAGGTTTCTGCAATATCTGAACATACCGTTGTGGATAGCGACATAAGTTTTGTTGCTTATGACGCAATTTACCGTTACATGGGATAAATCGATTTCTTCAAATCCGCAGTTATCGAAACAATATGAGCCGAAAGTTATAGTCTTGTCTTCTCCGAAAGAAACATGTTTCAACGAAGTGCAACCTTGGAAAGCAAAATTACCGATATTATTGAGATTTTCGGTAAGCTCGAACTTCATGTCCGAAAGCGCTTTGCAATTTTGGAAAGCGTAGTTTCCTATAGAAGTCAATGCGCTGCCCGCTGCAAAAGTTACCGTTTTGAGATTGATACAGTTACGGAATGCGTACTGCTCTATTGTAGTTACCGTAGCGGGAATTGTAATAGTTGTCAAATTGGTCTGATTCGCAAACATTCCTTCGGTGATAACCGTGATATTTTCGCCTACAACCAACGAGTCGCCTTTGTCTCTGTAAGCCAAAACCATTGCGCCTGTAGTTTTATCATATATAATTCCCTCGTCATTATTGACTCTGTATTTGGGATGCTCGTCTGATATAATAATCTCGTCGGGGTTACATCCGAGGAATGTATCCAAAACGATTGCGGCAACGGATTTGGAGATCGTTATGGTCTTCAAATCTCGGCAACCCATAAACATACTTGTTGAAATCGTTATGGTGTTCTTAGAAACGGGGAACTCGAATGACTTCAGAGCCGTATTTCCGAAAGCGGTCGATAAAACCTTAGTCAAAGAGCTATCCTCTTGGAAAGTAATGGAAGTAAGAGAAGTACAATTTTGGAAAGACGTCGAACCGATACTCGTTACGCTGCTCGGAATTTCGAATGTAGTAAAGGCTGTTGCTTTGAAACAAGAAACACCCAAGTCTGTAATCAAAGGTTTATCTTCCCAATTGAAATTGATTGCCGAAAGCAAAGAACAACCGTTGAATGCGTTGCCGTCTATTTTTTGTAATTGACTGCCCTTTTCGAAGTTAACGCTTCGCAAACCGAGACAGTTCTGGAAAGCGCTTTTAATAACCTTAATCGACTTGGCAAGGGTAATAGTCTCGAGAGCGTCACAGCTCATGAATGCGTAATCGTAGAGTTCTGCGAGTCTTGAATTCTCGGCAAAGGTCACATTTGTCAATTTTGTATTTCTCGCAAAAGCATACGAACTTATCTTATTAAGGTTTGCGGGCAATTTCAAAGAAGTGATTTGAGTTGACTCAATGGCATGAGTTCCGAACTCGAGATTTGCGTCATCTGCCGTTCCTTCGAATTCCACTTTTTCTATAGTTGTATCTCGGAAAGAGTAACCTCCCAAATATACAAGACGGGCAGGAAGTGTTATAGACTTAAGCAAAGGTTTTCCCGTAAACGCAGCGTTTCCCGAACTACCGCTTTCTATTCTGAGAGGTACGGTACCCGCGCTGAATGTTATGCTCGATATTTTATCGCATCCCGAGGTGAAAGTAGCGTTTATAGAAGTAACGGAAGCGGGAACGTTAAGCGAAGTGAGCGGTACGTTATTAAGACCGCTTGCGGGGAAAGTCGCAAGTCCTTCGGGGAAGTTTATCTCCGTTATTCCGCCCATATTGCTTGAATCGTAAGTAAACGAATAAGTGTTTATCGTAAGCGAAAGTACGTCTTCCAACTGTCCGTCTTCCAAATAATTGTCGGTCGGTTCGAGTTTTGCAAAGTCCACTCTTGTTACTCCCGTAACGTTTTCGAAAGCGTAACCTGCTACCGAACGAACCGATGAGGGAACGATAACTACTCCCGTTTTTCGAGTGGGACAATACAACAACATATCGGGAACGTATTTTCCGTCGGTTGTTTTTCTCACGCTGTATAAAATGCCGTCCTGTACCGTAAAGTATTCGCTGTTACCGTCAACCGATATTGTAGCGAGTTTGCAACCTTTGAATACTCTGAATGCGTTAGCCAATGTAACGGATCCGTCTTTTCCGCTGAAAAGTCCTATGGTTTTTACGGTTGAGGGAATATTTATCGTCTCTAAAGAAGAACAATTTGCAAATGCGCTGTCCTTTATTAAAGACAAATTCTCGGGTAATTTTATCTTGCTGAGATTTACGCAACCCGCAAACGCTCTTTCGCCTATCGTAAGTTCGGTAATGTTTTCGAAGGTAACTTCGGTAAGACCCTTACAACCGTTGAATGCGTCATTACCTATCGAGGTAACGTTGCCTTTTATCACAATAGCACTCAAGCCTTCTCTGTCTCTGAACATACCTGCCGCTATTGCCTTCATTTGGTCGGGTATCGTATAAGCGCCTTTCCAATCGGGCGGGAAGAACACAAGTTGAGTTATATCTTTATCATACAATACTCCTTGATCGAAGAAGTAATTCTTGTTGGCTTCTCCTACATGAACCGTCTTTAATGCGTCGCCGAATACATCCGCTACGTTAAAGAAAGGTACATTATCTTCCAATGTTACATCGGAAACATAAGCGCTCATATCTACGGCTTTTACCGCGCGAAAGGCTCCCGAAGCAAAGTTTACAGACTCTTTCGAAGTCTTCACCGTTACATGCTTTAATGCGGAGAAGCCACCGAATGCGCCTACTCCCAATTTAACAAGGTTTGCGGGCAAATCCAAAGACTGAATAAGATTGTTATTACCATAGAACGCATAATCATCTATCGCAAGATCGCCGTCGTCCGCTTCTCCCAAGAAGTTTATCTTGGAAAGAACCGAACAGTTTTCAAATGCGCTTGTGCCTATCTCGGTTATCTGCGCGGATATCGTTATCGACTCCAAAAATCTGTTATTTTTGAAGGCAGATGCGCCTATAGAGTACACTCCGACAGGCGTAGTGAAAGACTTTTCGGATATTCCCAAAGGATAATACGTAAGTTCCTTTCTGTTTTCGTCTGCTCCGCCTTTGAGATAATATAATACTCCGTCATTTCCGCCTTCGTAATATTCGCTGCCTTGCTCTACTTCTATCCTTTGTAAACTTGCAAGATTGTTGAATACCGTAATATCCACGGAACGCATTCGTTTGGGCAGAGTTATTGTAGTTATGTAGTTGCTTCCGTAAAAGGCGTTAGGTAATATCGTAAGGTCTTCGGCTTCCTCTCCTCTGCTATCGAAATTGATATGAGTCAATGCCGTCATATAACGGAACGCGCTTTCTTCTACCATACTTACGGATGCGGGAACGTTCACGGTTTTAAGTGTATAACCCGAGACAATATATCTGAAATAGAAGGCGCCCGAGGCGATCGTCTTGGTTCCTTCGGGAATATCGTAAGACTCGTCCCTATAAGCCAATCCCAAAGGATAATATAATAAAGTTTCGGGAATGGATTCGTCGGTATCATTATTATTCTTAAACAATACGCCGTCTATATCGGAATATACGGGTGCGTCCTTAAATTCGGAAACTTCATAAATATCTATATATTTAAGTTCTTTCAATCCCGAGAATGCAGCTGCGGTATTTCCGAGATTTATAAGTTTTATGCTTTCGGGAATTTCTATCCTTCCAAGTCTGGTCGCGCCCGTAAAGTTGGATACTACGGTTATCCACTCTCCGTTATGCTTTGCGGGGATCTTTATCTTGGATACGGAAGATATGTTAGTACTGTCTTGCATTATTCTCCAAGTTCCGTCCATTTCCTTTTCAAACTTGAAAATAGAAATATATCGAGCGGTAAACTTGCCGTCTTTGTCGTCGGAATAGGGCGCTATACCTTTTCCCGTATCGTCGGTCATCTTTGTATTTCCACTGTACCAACCGTCAAACGCCATCTCGTCATTGTTTGGCGTAGGTACGGGCAATTCAAAATCCGACGAACCGTATTCTACATCATATTCTTCATTGAACTCGGAGTCGCTTTCTTCGCCCGCATCCAAAGTTACTTTGAATCCTTTCGCTTTCCAAGTCGCCGTAAGAGTTATATCTCCGCCTTCAAAAACTTCGTCTTTATAAAGTTCTCCGTCCAATTCCCAACCGACAAAATCATAGCCGTATCGGGTTTGCGCGTTGGCAGATGCGTCTATGTCTTTATCCAAATCTATAGGGTCTCCCGCCGCTTTGAAGATAGAAGGGATCCTATAACTTTCGGATACTTCATAGCCTCTTTCAAACTTTATTTCGTTAGCGTTGACGGTGATTTCTTTCCATTCGGAGCCTGCCTCGTTTACCCTTACCGCTACGGTGTTTTCCTTTGCGGTAAGTTTTATCTCGCACTCACGTGCATTGTCTACTTGCTGTTCCGCTCCGTTATTGACTTTTACCAAATAAGACGATGCGCCGAACACTGCGTCCCATCTTACTTTTCCCTCTCCGTAAGTTATCTCGCCCATGGCTCCTACGGTAATGTTGAATACTGCCGACACGGGAGAATCTTTGTATTTTGTATCTTTGGGTATCGCTACTATCGTTATCTCGGTCTTGCCGTCCTTTATATGATCTTGTTCATTCAACTCGAAACTCGTTCCGTCTGTCGAATACTCCGTACCGTTGATTATCAATTTGTAATTTTCCGCTCCCGTTACGGCGTTCCACTTCAAGGTCTCGCCCTCGAGACGAATATCCGTTACCACAGCAAGTTTTTCTTTGTTGTAATCGTATTTCTCGGTTTCGGGACTGTTCCAACATTTCTTTAGGGGAACAATTTCAAACTTTATCGCGCCCGGGTCTTTGTCGGCAAAGGAGAATTGAGCAGTCTCGACTTCCTTTGTCTCGGGATCCTTGCCGCTTTCGGTTATAGTAATCATATATCCGTCTGCGTCTTTGACTGCGTTCCATTTCAAACTTTGAGTCGCG
>CANPVN010000038.1 GCA_947581755.1 uncultured Clostridia bacterium
ACGCTACTCAGAGTTTGAAATGGAACGCTATAGCCGACGCAGACGGATATATAGTCACTATAACCGAAAACGGCAAGACTCCCGAGACAAGGGAAGTAAAAACCGCCGAATGTTCCTTTGCCGACAGAGACCCCGGCGCGATAAATTTCGAAGTGGCTCCCGTAAAGAAATGTTGGAACAGCCCCGAAGGGGAAAAGTACAACTATGACAAAGTAACTCTCGCTATGGTAACCGATATTCGTCTCGAGGGCGAGACCTTGAAATGGAAAGCGGACGATAAAGTCGATCATTACATATTGACTATAAACGGAAACGCGCAGAACGTTACGGGCGCGGAATTTACTTTGAACGAACAAGAGCATATAAAGGACGGCAAGACCGAGATAACTATAGTAGCCGTACCCAAAGATAGCAAATATAAGAACTCTCCCGTTTCGGCAGTATTCAATATTACCGTAGGCGCTATGGGCGACATAACTTACGAAAAGGGAAAAGCAAGATGGGACGCAGTGTTCGGCGCGTCCTCTTATTTGGTAAAAGTCAACGACGGCGAAGAGAAGAGAGTAGACAATGCTCTCGAATGTGAGATAAAACTTACCGCAAAAGTAAATACCGTAGCGGTAAAGGTAAATGATGAAAATTCCGAATGGAAAGAAATCACCGTCAACGCTAACGAGATAAGGTTTGAAAGAGGCTATGAAGTATCCGAAAGTTATAGGATCCCTTCTATCTTCAAAGCGGCGGGAGACCCTATAGATTTGGATAAAGACATAGACGCATCTGCCAACGCGCAAACCCGATACGGCTATGATTTTGTCGGTTGGGAATTGGACGGAGAACTTTATAAAGACGAAGTTTTTGAAGGCGGAGATATAACTCTTACGGCGACTTGGAAAGCGAAAGGATTCAAAGTAACTTTGGATGCGGGCGAAGAAAGCGACTCCGAGTTCAATGAAGAATATGATGTAACATACGATTCGTCGGATTTTGAATTGCCCGTACCTACGCCTCTTAATGATGAGTTGGCATTTGAAGGTTGGTACAGCGAAGACGGTACAAAGATGACTGACGATACGGGAAAAGGTATAACAAAATATGCCGATAATAAAAATACTTTATTCAAAGCGCATTACATTTCTATTTTCAAGTTTGAAGAAGAAATGGACGGAACATACAGAATATTGCAAGACAGTACTAACATATCTTCGGTATCCAAGATAAAGATCCCCGCAAAACACGCGGGACAATGGGTAACGGTAGTATCCAATTTTACAAGCGCGAGCAACTTAGAGAGCATAGAGATTCCCGAAAGCGTAAAGCTTATAAATCTCGGAAATACCGCTGCTGCATTCTCGGGATTGAAAAATCTTGTAAATATTCATATTTATGAAGTACCCGAATTTACAGGCGATCCCGTATATTCCGATATAGACGGTGTATTGTTTAAGAATAATAATGATACCGACGAACCTATTCCCGAAACTTTGGTGTATTATCCCTTGGGATTGGTGTTTAAAAACGAGTCTTACGATATTCCCGTAGGAACCAAGACGATCGCCTCGGGAGCGTTCTTCTCTAAGTCTGCTGCAAGCGGAATGACTTTGAAAACTGTTAATATTCCCGCATCCGTAAGTTTGGTAGAAGAAAGCGCGTTCCGTTACATGGCGGCATTGACTCATATCAATTTCGATAACAGAGGACAGGAAGCAAATGACCTTACAATGCTTTCCAACGCATTTTACGGAAGTGATCATATAACAAAAATAACCTTCCCAAAACGAATGGCTTCGGTGAATCTGGCAATATTCGGAAATCTTGTCAATTTACAAGAGATAGAAGTAGAGCAAGGCAGCGAATATTATGTCGGAGAAAACGGAATATTATATTATCTCAAAGGCGGAGCAGATGAAAACAGAAAAGAACTTGCATATTATCCTTTGGGAATAGCAGATAAGTCTTTCAGAACACCTGATGGCGTCTACTCCATAGGATCGGGAGCATTCAAAGGTAATAAAACCTTAGAGTCGATAACCATAACGGGACAAATAAACGAAATAGGTACAAGCGCATTCGAAAATTGCAAGAATATATCCTCGCTGCTTTTCTTGGGAGAAGAAACAGACGCCGGACTTACAATAGACGATTATGCTTTCTATTGTAATAATAATCTTATTCGATCTTTGGAATTGCCTGCAAACCTTGTTAAATTGGGAATAGGTGCGTTCGGAGGTTTGTCTGCGTTGAGAAATGTAACGGTAAATACCTCTGGCAGAGAGACAGTCGATTTTGCTTCGGGCGCATTCCGCGCGGTAAAGACTATAGCCCGAACCTCTTATGTTTATAGCGTGACTTTGGGAGAAGAAGTGCCTTTCTTTAATGTGACGGATGTATTCGGGGATGTCTTAAAATCCGTGAGCGTTCCTAGTTCCAATCCGAATTATTATCTTGACACTGCTACCGGCTCGGATGGCTCTGCAGGAAGCGGAATACTTTATAATGCGACAATGACGGAACTTGTATTTTTCCCGCCCGATTATCGTGGTGAATATTCTATACCTCAAGGTATGACGAATATACCCGACGGAATGTTCAAAGGCAGAACGGGACTTACGAGTATTACTATACACGGCGGTGTAACAAAAATAGGCAAAGAAGCGTTCAGTGGTTGCAGCGAACTTACAAAGGCAATATTCGAACACGGTTCGGCGGAACTTGTTATAGGCGAAGCGGCATTTGCCGATTGTATTGCTTTGAACAATGTAGAATTGCAAGAAAATCTTCTTGTTATAAGCGATAGAGCTTTTGCAAATTGTTCTTCTTTACATACAATAAATATTCCCGCAAGCGTACAAGTGTTGGAGAGATATACCGATACGGCAAAAAATGCAATAATTACAGATGCTTTCAGAATATTCGAAGGTTGTACTTCTCTTGGCAATATACAAGTAGCGGATGGCAATACAAAATATAAGGTTGAAAACGGTATCTTGTACGCTATAAGAGAAGTAGAGGGAGGAAACTATGTTCCCGATACTTTATTATATTGTCCGATCAATAATAGCGGAATTGTAAAAATTCCCGGCACAGTCAGAACGGTTACGAGTTACGCTTTCAATAATGTAACGGGCGTCACAAAGATCGTATTCGATAAACTTACTCAAACGGCAAACGCTTCGGGAGACGAGGATACTCTCGAACTTATTATCAACCCTTACTCCTTTAACTATGATTCGAGTGATATGGAAGGAATAAGCGAAATCGAGTTTCCTCAAGGACTCAAAACATTGGCTCAATACGGATTAAATAATGTGCCCATAAAGAGTTTATCGATACCGAATACCGTAACATCTATACATGCGTATTTTGCCATAGGTTGCTCAAAAATTTCTTCCATAACCTTTGAACCTAACGGTAATGAGCCGCTCAGAATAGAAAACGGAAGTTCCTCGTTGAGTTCCTTCAAAAGTATGCCTTTGCTTACTTCAATCAGATTCCCGTCGCGTCTTACTTATCTCGGCAATTATTTATTCTATGGCAATTCGACTCTTAGCAGTGTAGAATTCGAATCAACGGCGGAGGACGAAGATCTTGTTTTTGGCAACAGCGTATTTACGAATACCGCATTGATAAAGATTGAATTGCCTGCAAATCTCACAACTTTCGGACAAAACGAATTTAATAGCAGTAAATTGTTAAAAGAGGTGACTTTTGCCCCCGGAACAAGACTCAGTGTTATTCCTGATAATACTTTCGGAACCTGTTCATCATTGCTTAAAATAACCATTCCCGCAGCAGTTACAAAACTTCAAGGGTTTAAGGATTGCATATCGCTTACGACGGTTGACTTCGAAGAAAACAGTAAATTGGAAATTATAGGCGATAATGCTTTTCAAGGTTGCAAAAAGTTATCTGCATTTAATTTTAATTACAACGGCGAAAAGTTGCTTAATTCCATAGGTAGATATGCATTTGACAGCACCTCTCTTTCATCCTTTATTATACCTGCCAATGTAACAAAGATAGAGGTTTATGCTTTTCAGAAAATAACAACGCTTACTTCGATAACTTTCGACGAGGGTAGCAAGCTTGAAACGATAAGAGGATATGCCTTTTTAAAAACCTCATTAAAGAGTTTCGAATTCCCCGAATCGACTGCAAAAAAAATTACTCTTGAGACAAAGTTATTCTTCGGCTGTAAGGATCTTAAGAAAATTAAGCTTTCCAATTCCGTGACCGATATCGCTGTAGATGCATTTTTGGGATGCTCTCCTGATGAATTTATAGTAGAAGACGATCATCCCAACTTCAGAGTTGATAAAGAAGCGTCGATAATTTACGATAAGCAAACAAATTCCGTTGTATTGGCTTATGCAGATAAAGGCGATATGCTTACGATTCCTTCGGATGCTACGATAATCACCAAGGGTTCGTTTGCAAACCAAACAAATCTTACGCATATTAGCATTCCTGCTTCCGTCAAAACAATCGAGGCGAATGCTTTCCAAAATTGTGTCAATCTCCAAACCGTGGAATTTGCCATTGACAGTCAATTAACGACTATCGGTAACTATGCTTTCCAAAACTGTAAGTCGCTTCAATCTATCAGTTTTATAAATGCAGGACGTCTTACACAAATGGGGCAATACTGTTTCCAAGGTTGTACTATGCTTCAAAATGTCACTTTCGGAATCCATACCAAGATTACTTTCGGTATCAGTTGTTTCAATGCCTCGGGGATTACGAAAATAGATTTATCGACTACGGGTGCAACGGCTATTCCCAATATGATGTTCCAAAATTGTTATAACCTTAAAGAAGTATCTTTGCCTGTCGGTTTGACGTCGTTTGGAACAAATTCTTTCAATGCCTGCAAAGCGCTTGTCGCAATGAATGCCGGTGGATTAAAAGAGTCGATGCCTGAAAAAATAGATTTGTCCGAATGTACTAAGATAACTACCATGGGAAGCAATACTTTCTCAGATTGTACGGCTATAAAGGAACTCGATATTACAAATATTGCGGCTACGACGATTGGTTCAAATACCTTTGCCGGTTGTTCGTCTTTGCAAAAGGTGAGCGTAGGCAATAAATTGACAGCAGTAGGCGCATCTACTTTCAGAAACTGTTCGGCGCTTGAAAGCATAGATTTAAGTCAGACGAAAATTACATGTCTCGGAAGCACTGCTACATCGGCATCGCCGACGACTTTGGTTTATACTTTCCAAAATTGCACCTCTTTGGAACGTGTTTTACTTCCCGAGAATTGCACAAAACTTGCCGGAGCCGTTTTTGAGGGTTGCGTTTCATTGCAAGAATTTGATTTTTCGCACATTATACAAATCGGAAAAGAATGTTTTGCGAACACGGGATTTACCTCGCTTAATATTTCCTCGGCTATCACCACATGGGGCGAATTCGCATTTGCCAATTGCGCGCAACTTGATTCGTTAACTTTTGAATCCGATGTTTCGGTTCTTCCCGCTTCCTTGTTCAAAAATTGTACGGCATTGGAATCGGTGGATTTGTCAAATACACAAATAAAAACTCTCGGTGCGTCTTTCTTTGAAGGTTGTGATGCGCTTAGAGAAATTGATTTGAACAATAAGGTGATGACGACAATAGGCAATTCGACATTCAAAAATTGTTATTCTCTTGTCTCGGTAAATTTCTCTTCATCTCTTATGAATATAGGGCAATACACTTTCCAAAATTGTATTAAACTCCAAGAAATAGACCTTTCGGGCACAAAAGTAACCAAATTCACAGACGGAGAAACCGAGGGTGAACTCAATGACGTGCTTTCGACAACGGATTCATTTGTTTTTGACGGATGTGTAGAACTTGAGTCTGTCGCTTTACCTTTCGATTTTACACAGATAGGCGGTTATGCTTTCAGAGGATGCGTCTCGCTTGAGACTTTGGATCTTTCAAAAGTTACCCGCATAGGAAGAGGAGCATTTGTCGGTTCGGGATTGAACAAAATCGATATTTCTTCGGTTACCGATATTATTATAGATAACGGTCATTCGCCTTTTGAAGGGGTGTTGCTTGAGGAAATAAAACTTGACAGTAACGAAAATTTCCGTCTTGTCAAGATCGCAAACGGTGACTTCAGCGCGCTTAAGAGTTCCGACGAAAGGATATTGTATTATGTATATAAAGAAAATGCAACCGAGACTAAAGAGTTGGATTTGACGAAAATATCTCTCACCGAAATATCTGAAATGTTTGGAAAATTCGGAGGTGTATACGAAAGAATACTTCTGCCAGCTGTCATCGAGATACCCGCATACGCTTTCTATAACGCGGACGTTGAAGAAGTCGTTCTTCCTCAAGGCTTGCAGAAGATAGGCGATTATGCCTTCTTCGGAAGTACAATAAAGAGGATAACGATCCCCGCGTCGGTAAGCGAGATAGGTAAAGCCGCATTTGCATATTGCGAGAACTTGACCGAAGTAACTTTCCAAGAAGGCGAAGGCGGAGCGGAAACATTGACTTTGGCAGCAGGTAAAAATTCCGACACATCCGAAACACCTTCTTCTGCCGGAGTATTCGAATATTCGGCAGTCGAAAAAATAAATCTTCCCGCTCGTCTTGTAAATATTCCCTACGGAACATTCCGTCGTTCGACAGGAGAACTCGAACTCGTCATACCCGAAACTATCCAAAGTATAGACAATTTCGCATTTTTCGAAAGCGCAATTGTTTCACTCGTTTTGCCGAAAGAAAATGCAAGTATAGCGTTGAAAGAAAGTTCTTTTGAGGGTTCTGCTATAAAAGAATTCAATATTACAGCAACAATTGCTTCTTTGGGATTGGAAGTATTCAAAAATTGTACTTCGCTTGTTTCCGTTACATCGGAATCTTCCGTTAAAATCACGGCGCTCGCTTCCTTTATGTTCCAAGGTTGTACGGCTTTGCGAACTGCTGTTCTTCCCGAGGGGTTGACATCTACGGGCGGAAACGTTTTCCAAAACTGTACTTCGCTCGAATCTGTGATTTTACCCGAAAGTTTGACAGAGATATCTACTACAGCATTCGATAATTGCACATCGATCACAAGACTTGAAATTCCGTCAAATGTTTCTACCATAGCAGGAATTGCATTCAGATATTGGACAGCAAATCAAACTATTGTATTTAAGCAAGATAATTATACTGTTTTGACAACACTTGGAGGCGAGTGGCTTAAAGATAACTTCGCAAAACTTGCTTTCGAAGCGAAGTAAAAAGCATTAAATCGATTTTAGTTTCTTCCTTTATGAAATGTCTTGTGAACAAGACGAACAAAAGGGACTGTCGCGTTTTAAGCGGCGGTCTCTTTTGTCTTACGAGAAAGACACTTTTCAAATTAAATATTTTTTCAGAAATTTTCCCGTTATGCTTCTTTCATTTTTGCAAATTTCCAAAGGCGTTCCGCACGCGACTATGGTTCCGCCGTCCTCTCCGCCGCCGGGTCCCATATCGATTATATAATCGGAATTTTTTATTACGTCGAGATCGTGTTCTATCACTATTAATGTTGCGCCGTTATCTATGAGTCTTTTAAAGACTTTCAAAAGCGTTTCCACATCGAGGGGATGAAGTCCTATAGTAGGTTCATCGAACACAAATACTGTGTCGGATTGACTTTTTCCGAGTTCGGCGGCAAGTTTGAGTCTTTGCGCTTCTCCGCCCGAAAGCCCGGGAGTTTGTTCCGCCAAAGTCAGATAACCGAGTCCGAGGTCGTGTAACACCGTCAATCGGCGTTTGACTATAGGCAAATCATCACAAGCATTAAGGGCTTCATCTATACTCATAGCCATAAGTTCGGGGAGAGAATAAGAGTTTTCGCCTTTGTTTCGTTTTATCAGACCCGCCGCCGAAGAATAACGAGACCCGTTACAATCGGGACATGGAATATCTACATCCGGAAGGAATTGCACGTCGAGACTTATTGACCCTGTGCCGTCGCAAGTGGAGCAGCGTAATGAACCGGTATTATATGAAAAATCTCCGTCTTTATATCCATGTTTTTTTGCATCGGGAGTTTTTGCGTAGACTTTTCTCAATTCATCGTGGACATCGGCATAGGTCGCTACCGTAGAACGAATATTTATTCCTATTTGGGTAGCGTCGATAAGTTTGATTTTGGAAATTCCTTCGCAAGTAATTTCCTTGACATGTTCGGGAAGTTTTGTGTTATTAATCGATGCTTGAAGAGCGGGGATCAGACTCTCGAGGATCATTGTTGTTTTACCCGAACCGGAAACTCCCGTTATCGCAATGAGACGACCTTTGGGAAAATCCACATTCAATGGCTTGACGGTATGAATCCGCGAAGTAGTTATGTGAATTTTGCCCAATTCAAAAATTTTATCGGAGGGGATATTGCCGCAAATATTTATGCTTTTTTTGCCGCTTAAAAAGCCGCCTATCTTGGAATTGGGGTCATTTTTCACATCTTTCAAATTGCCTTGCGCGATTACGGAACCGCCGTTTTTTCCCGCCTCGGGACCCATTTCTATAAGATAATCGGCTTTCGAGAGAATGTTTGTATCATGATCGACCAAAATTACGGTATTTCCGTCGTTTATCAAATCCTCCATTACACCCGTCAGCCCCACCATATTCGAAGGATGTAGTCCTATAGACGGTTCATCGAGGACGTACAGAACACCGGTGTTTCGATTTCTTACCGCGCGAGCCAACTGCATCCTTTGGCGTTCTCCCGTAGAGAGTGTCGAGGCTGCTCTGTCCAATGTCAGATAAGACAGTCCGAGATCCATCAATCGTTTTGCGGCGTCCGAAAAGGATTCGCATATGCTGTTCGCCATAGGACGCATTTCCGAAGGGAGAGAATCGGGGACGGCTTTTACCCAATTTATAAGTTCGCTTAGAGTCATTTTACAGACGTCTGCCAAAGATAAGCCGCAAAGTTTGGGCGCGCGAGCGGCATCGCTTAATCTTGTTCCGCCGCAATCGGGGCAAATATCTTGTCTGAGGAATTTTTCAACGCGTTTCATGCCTTTTTCGTCTTTGACTTTTGAAAGAGCATTTTCCACGGTGTAAGTCGCGTTGAAGTAAGTAAAATCCATATCACCGGCGGCGCCGCTTGTTTTGTTTTGGTATATTATTCGCTTTTTCACTGCCGGGCCGTGAAATACTATATCTCGTTCTTTTTCGGTAAGTTGATTAAAAGGAACGTCCGTTCTTACGCCCATTTCTCTTGCTATATCTTTCATAAGCGACCACATAAGAGTTTGCCAAGGAGCAACGGCGCCTTCATCTATAGACAAAGTTTCGTCGGGTACAAGAGTGGATTCGTCAACAATACGAACTATTCCCGTACCGTCGCAACGTTTGCACGCGCCTTGACTGTTAAATGCAAGCTCTTCGGCTCCCGGAGCAAAAAAATGCATTCCGCAAACGGGACAGATCAGTTCGAGTCCTGCCGCAACATTAAGAGAAGGCGGTACATAATGCCCGTTTGGACATCTGTGAGAGGCGAGTCTCGAAAACATAAGTCGTAAATTATTAAGTAATTCCGTTCCCGTGCCGAAAGTGCTTCGTATTCCGGGAACAGTGGGACGTTGACGTAAAGCCAAAGCCGCGGGAACATAGAGAACTTCGTCAACTCGGGCTTTTTCGGCTTGAGTCATTCGTCTTCTTGTATAGGTGGAAAGCGATTCGAGATAGCGTCGCGAGCCCTCGGCATAAAGTATTCCCAAAGCAAGCGAGGATTTCCCCGAGCCGGATACCCCTGCTATACCCACTATCTTGTGCAGAGGAATCTCGAGATCTATATTTTTAAGATTATGGACTTTTGCGCCCTTTATTATCATTTTATCGGGAATGTTGTGTTTATCGTTCATATAAAAAATCTCCTTCAAAATTATAGCAAATAACAGACAAAAATGTCAATGAGAGTATAGAAAATGCCGTTCCGAAAAAAGAAACGACATTTTCAAGAGATGGAAGATGATAAAGCAAATAAAAAATTATTATTTATAAGACGGAATAAAGTTTTCGAAAATAATATTATTACAATAGGGGATCACTTTTTCCATATCCGCATTATTTTGTATAGTCCAAGCCAATACGGGTAAATTTGTCTTTGTCACGTATTTGTTGGGAAGATCCGAAAATCTGTAAGAAATAAAATCGGGCTTTGCTATTTTATTAAGCTTGAGTTTTTTCAAAACAGCACGCTTATGAGCGCCTCTTAAATCGTTTTTGCCGAAAAAGCAAGAGAGTTGTCCGCGCAATATGTGAGGAGCGTTGTTTTTGAAATATTCGAGGGAAAAAGGATTGAAAGATTGAATTGCAAATTCGCCGTTATAAGTTCTGAGTTCTTCTATTACTTTACTTTCCAAAGGGCCGACTTTGCCGCTGTTTTTGATTTCTATAAGCAAGGGGACCCTGCCAGATATGCAATCCAAAACTTCACGAAAAGTGGGAATCCTTTGATCCGTATTTTTTCCGTCGCCGCTTAAAAGAAAGATATTTTCCAAATCCGATTTTTTAAGCTTTGTTACATAACCGTCTTGTTTGGTTACTCTGATCAATTTTTCATCATGAAAGACGACAATCGTTCCGTCGTCGATAATCCTTACGTCGAGTTCGATAGGATAATTATTTTTAATAGAATTTTCGAAAGCTATCAAAGAGTTCTCGGGATATTCGAAAGTGTGTAATCCACGATGTGTGATAGGGTTTCTGAAAAGCCAAGAATTTTTTATTTCCATAAAAAGAGTACTCCGATACTACTTTATATTATTATAACACAGGATATGGAAAAATCAAAATGTTTTTAATTTATTTTTAATAAAATCAGTAATATAAATTGCCATTTTTAGTAAAATAAGCTATAATAAAAGCATGAACAACAGACAGAGCAATATAAGAAATTTTTGTATCATAGCCCATATCGATCATGGCAAATCGACTTTGGCAGACCGTTTGATGGAATATACCGATACGGTCTCGAAGAGAGAACTTACATCTCAATTGCTGGATAGCATGGATATCGAACGAGAACGCGGGATTACTATTAAACTTACGCCTGTGCGTCTAAAGTTCAAACATAACGGAGAAGAGTATATTTTGAACCTTATAGATACCCCGGGACACGTTGACTTTACTTATGAAGTATCGCGTTCCTTGGCGGCATGCGAAGGCGCGATTCTTGTGGTGGATGCAACTCAAGGCGTCGAAGCACAAACACTTGCAAACGTTTATCTCGCATTGGATAACGACCTCGAAATTTTGCCTGTTATCAATAAAATAGATTTGCCGAGCGCGAGACCCGACGAAGTGAAGAAAGAAATAGAAGATGTTATCGGACTTCCTGCGGAAAACGCTCCATTAGTCAGCGCAAAAGAGGGTATAAATATAGATAAGATTCTCGAACAAATAGTCGAGCAGGTGCCTCCGCCTTCGGGAAATCCCGACGCTCCTCTTAAAGCATTGATTTTCGATTCTTTTTACGATAACTATAAGGGCGCGGTTTGCCTTGTCAGAATAATAGACGGAAATGTAAAAATAGGTTCTAAAATAAAGATGATGGCGACGGGAAAAGAGTTTGATGTGGTGGAAGTCGGAATTTTCAATCCCAAACTCACGCCTGCGGAAAGCCTTGAAGCGGGTGACGTAGGTTATATCTGCGCAAGTATCAAAAATGTTGCGGACACTTCCTCCGGCGATACGATAACAGACGCCCTCAATCCCACAGAGCATCCATTTCCCGGCTACAAGAAAGTCCAACCCGTGGTTTATTGCGGAATATTCCCTACCGACGGTTCAAAATATAACGACCTCAAAGATGCTCTCGAACGCCTTCAATTGAATGATGCCTCTTTATTCTTCGAACAGGAGAACTCCGCCGCTCTCGGATTTGGTTTCAGATGCGGATTTTTGGGACTGCTCCATATGGAGATAATTCAGGAGCGGCTGGAAAGAGAATTCGGACTTGACCTCATCACGACGGCTCCGAGCGTCAATTATCATGTAGTGAAAACCAACGGCGAAGTGCTTACTATTACAAATCCCGGGAATTTGCCGTCTCAGAGCGAAATAGACCATATTGAAGAACCGATAGTCAAAGCGTTTATATATTCGCCACCCGAATATATCGGTACGATTATGGAATTGAGTCAGGACAAAAGAGGCGAATTTATAGATATAGTATATCTTGATAAGACAAGGGTACGAATTCATTATGATATTCCGCTCAATGAAATAGTTTACGATTTCTTCGACGGATTGAAAAGTCGTACTCGTGGTTATGCGAGTCTCGATTATGAGATAAAGGGTTATGCCGAAAGCGATCTTGTAAAACTCGATATTTTGCTTAATAACGATATATGCGATGCGTTGAGTATTATTGTCCATAGAGACAAAGCGTATGCGAGGGGAAGAGCAATTACCGAAAAACTTAAGGAAGTTATTCCGCGACAACTCTTCGAGATTCCCATTCAAGCGGCAATAGGAAATAAAGTTATTGCCCGAGAGACTGTCAAGGCTCTCAGAAAAGATGTGCTTGCAAAATGTTACGGCGGCGATATTACCCGAAAAAAGAAATTGTTGGAAAAGCAAAAAGAGGGAAAAAAGAAAATGCGCCAGATAGGTACTGTGGAAGTGCCGAGTTCTGCGTTCATGTCTATACTGAAATTGGATGATAAATAATGACAGGCGTCTATATTCATATCCCATATTGTAAGCGCAAGTGTTTTTATTGCAGTTTCGTTTCGTTTTGCGATTTTTCGGATATGCCCGTTTATGTAAATTGCTTAATATCCGAAATAGAGAAGCGGGCGAAGGGAGAACTGATCGATACCGTATATATAGGCGGAGGAACGCCTTCTGTATTGTTTTCCGGTGCGATAAAATCAATTATGGATACAATAAGAACTTGTTTTTCAGTGCAAAAAGATGCGGAAATAACAATAGAGGCAAATCCAGACTCTGTTACAAGTAGTTTTGTAGATGAATGTGTTATGTCAGGTATAAACAGAGTTAGTATGGGGTTGCAGACGGCAAATAATGACGAACTATCCGCAATAGGGCGACTTCATGACAGAGACTCGTTTGAAAACGCATATAAACTACTCAGAAGAAAAGGGATAGAAAACATCAATGTGGATTTGATGTTGGGGATACCAAACCAAGATACCGTGAGCGCAATAAAAAGCGCGGAGTATGCGCTTTCCCTTAATCCCGAACATATATCGATTTATTCGTTAAGTCTTGAACCGGGATGCAATCTTTACGGAAAATATATTCCTAATGAAGATTTGTCGGCGGAATTATATACCGTGATTTCCGAACTTTTGATAAAACGCGGTTACGAGCGATATGAAGTAAGCAATTTTGCAAAATTCGGAAAACTAAGTCGGCATAACTATAAATATTGGACAGGGGAAGATTATTACGGATTCGGAACAGCCGCGCATTCACTTTTAGCGGGTATACGTTATGAAAACCCCGACAATAATAACGATTATTTTTCTTCCGTCGAACCAAAAAAAACGGTACTTACATTACAGGATAAGACAGAGGAATTTATTATGCTTCGAATGCGTACCGAAGTTGGTATAAATCTCGATGAGTTTTATAATAAATTCGGCTATCGTTTGGATTGTCGAAAGCAAAAAGAAATAGATTATCTTAAATCTCTTGACTTAGTGGAAACGGGAGAAAATCTTCGCCTTACCGATAAAGGATTTTATGTAATGAATCAAATTATCATAAGATTAATATAAAAATTTTTTTATTTTGAAGAGAAATATTCCCGTAAATCGCTTGTCAAAAATCAAAATATATGCTATTATTATCAGGCAAACGCCGAAGTGGTGGAATTGGCAGACGCGCCGGACTCAAAATCCGGTGGTAGCGATATCGTGTCGGTTCGAGTCCGACCTTCGGCACCAAGTCAGTATAGTCCGAACCAAATACTCGTAACGAGTGAATGGTTCGGATTTACTTTTTATCTGTGAGTGCCACCTGCTACTTGCGTTTCCCCTGTTTTTATGGTATAATTGTAGCGATAAACAGGAATTTAGAGGAGCAAATAATGAAAGATATAGTTACTATGTTGGTTGTTTCCGATATAGAAGAATCAGTCAAATTTTACAATAAACTATTTGGATTACAGATTGTAGCAGATTTTGGCGCAAACAAAACATTAACGGGCGGTTTGGCTTTGCAAACGCAGGAAACATATAAAAAATTTATCGAAAACGACACAATTTCGTATGGCGGTAATAATTTTGAGTTGTATTTTGAGGTTGATGATTTTGATAATTTTGTAGGTAAATTGAGTAGATTTGATATAGTTTATGTCCACCCAATAAAGACACATTCTTGGGGACAGCGTGTTGTTCGATTTTTTGACCTTGACCGAAATATAATTGAGGTTGGAGAAAATATGAAAACTGTTTGCCGACGATTTTTAGATAGCGGAATGACACCTGAACAAGTTGCAAGTCGTATGGATGTTCCTATTCAATACATACACGACTGTATTAAATAAATTTCAATTTAGTGGCGAAATCGGAGGTTTTATATGCTTAATTCGATACCTAATGCAGAAGAAATGACGAGTTTGGTCGGTAAACCTTTATACGAAGTATGGAATAATTTGTGCGCTTTAATTGACGATAAGTATGATATGGATTGCTTATGGAATAATGGTGGCAAAGCGTGGAAATACGAATACAAATATCGTAAAGGAGGTAAAACGCTTTGCGCCTTGTATGTAAGAGAAAATTGCATAGGGTTTATGATAGTCTTGGGCAAAGACGAGCGGTTAAAATTTGAAGCCGACAAAGAAACCTATTCAAAAGAAGTTCAAGAAATATATGACACTACTCACACTTACCACGATGGGAAATGGATAATGTTTGAGCCGACGGACACTTCATTATTTAATGATTTTATTAGGCTATTGAGCATTAAAAGAAAGCCGAACAGAAAGTAAAGATAAATTTCAATTTAGCCGCACGGACGACGGGCATCTATACCATAGGTATAGAACATTATACTTATTGCGTTATACTTATTGCGCTACGCTCCATAAGTTCCGTGTGCCCTGCGGGGCTTTTTGTCCACGCAAGGAGAAAGGGTTTTAGGGGAAATCTTCCCCTAACGAGGACGACGTTAGTCGAGCGGTTGGCTTGCCA
>CANPVN010000039.1 GCA_947581755.1 uncultured Clostridia bacterium
ATGGGCAAGCCCAAATCCCGCTTGACTTCGGCAATGTAAGCGGTATGAACTTTGAAGCCGTAAGTCTTTTCGATGTAGTCTTGGATCATCTTATAAGTAACTTTCTCTTTCGGCTTGTGTTCCTCGGCGCGTTTTTCCGCTTCTTTCAAGGAAATCTGCCCTTCGTCCTCTCCGAATTCGACTTTTACGCCGATATGTCCGTCTGGCTTTTTGTGGGAAAGCACGACCAATGTCTCGACGTGGGGAGTGTTGGGGAACATATCGAAAAGTTTGATGGATTTTATAGAGTAATCGTCGGAGAAGAGGTTGAGGTCTCGGGCAAGGGTGGCGGGGTTACAACTTATGTACACTATTGTCGGCGGTGAGAGGTGTTTGACAAACTCCGTCGTTTCGGGGGCAAGTCCTTTTCGGGGCGGGTCGAAGAGCAAGGTTCCGTCGTTACACTCGCTTACAAGTCGGGGAAGGAGTTTTTTGCAATCTCCGCAATAGAAGTCTGCGTTCAAGATATGACGTTTTCGCGCTTTTTCCTTTGCCTCTTCAACAGCCTCGGCGCAAATATCTATGCCTATCACCCGTTTTGCCGCAGACGCAAGGTTCAGAGTGAGGTCTCCCGCTCCGCAATAGGCGTCTATGACTGTGCCGCCTTTGACACATTCCGCGACTTCGGCATAGAGACGGTCTGCGATAAAGTCGTTGACTTGATAGAAAGACGCGGGGTGAAAGGACGGCGGAGTCCCCTTACTTGCTATACAATAGAACTCATCGCCGAGAATCACATTGTTGGGTTTGGAATTTACATTGAGAAAGAGCGCAAAATTCTCGAAGGGAAGGTAGTCGGCAAATGCCGCGATGTCGATTTTTCTATACGCAACGAGAGTGATAGCGAGAGAATTCTCTTTTTCGCGCGCCACGATATGGCGGATCTCGTTCTTTCCGTCGAGTCCGTGATCTCTCATAAAATTTCTTAACGCCTTGATCAAAGGCGCATTCCAAGGGCGTTGCAGAATACAGTCATCGATATTGACTATGTCGTGAGAGTTTTCGGTATACAGTCCTATGTTTTTGCCGCAAACGGGAAAACTGAGTTTGTTGCGGTAACCGAAAATTTTATCGGACGCAATAATGGAAGGGATCTCGATATCGATCCCTCCCACCTTTTTTACGGTCTCGACAACGGAGCGTTGTTTGAGACGCAACTGTTCGGCATACTCGAGGTGTTGCAGTCCGCAACCGCCGCAAACGCCGAAATATTTGCATTTCGGTTTGACTCTGTACGGAGAAGGAGTAACTACGTTTTTCAGTTCGGCAATATCGAAACTCTTTTTGGTAAGCGAAACAGCCGCTATAACCTCTTCACCCGTCAAAGCTCCCTTGATAAATACCGTTTTTCCCTCTCGCTTGGCAATGCCTTCGCCGAAAGCGCCGAGTCTTTCTATATGGTAAATATCGTTTTTTTGTTTCAAGTCCTTTCTCTCCAAGATTTATTTCTCGGTACAGAATTTGACTTCTTTACCTTCGAGAATCATATTTGTGGTTCTGACGGCGCACATCTTGCCGCACATAGAGCAAGTGTGTCTGTCCGAAGGCGGAGTACTTTCGAAATAGCGTCTCGCCTTTTCCTCGTCCACGGCAAGAGAGAACATTTCCTCCCAATCCACCTTGTGACGCGCTTCCGCCATTGCGTTGTCCTTGTCGCGCGCATGAGGTACTCCCTTCGCTATATCCGCCGCATGAGCCGCTATTTTGCTTGCTATTATTCCCTCTTTTACGTCATCGAGATCGGGCAAACGCAAGTGCTCGGCGGGAGTCACATAACACAAAAAGTCCGCTCCGCTTGCCGCCGCAATCGCTCCGCCTATCGCAGAAGTGATATGATCGTAGCCGGGGAAAATATCGCTTACAAGAGGTCCCAATACATAGAAAGGCGCATTGTGGCATATTCTCTTTTCCATCTGCATATTTGCGGTGATCTCGTTCATCGCCATGTGCCCGGGGCCCTCTACCATGACCTGAACGTCCTTCGCCCAAGCTCTTTCGGTAAGTGCGCCGAGTTCTATCAACTCCGCTACCTGTCCCGCGTCCGTGGAGTCGTCGATACAGCCGGGTCTCAAAGCGTCTCCGAGGCTTATCGTGACGTCGTACTCGCGGAGAATATCGAGGACTTCGTCATAATGCTCGTAAAAAGGATTTTCGTTGCCCGTCATCTGCATCCAGGCAAACAACAACGAGCCTCCTCGCGAAACTATATTCATCTTTCGTTTGTCGCGCATGAAGGCTTCGACGGCGCGTTTGTTGATTCCCGCGTGGATCGTCATGAAATCCACTCCCTCTTCGGCGTGCGCGCGAACCACTTTGAGAAAATCCTCGGCGGTTATCTCGAGAAGATCCTTTTCGAGATAGCCTATCGCGTCGTACATGGGAACGGTGCCTATCATAGCGGGAGACTTTTTTACAAGTTCGCGTCTGAAAGTATTGGTCTTTCCGTAATTACTGAGGTCCATTATGGCTTCTGCACCGAATTTGAGCGCCATATCGACTTTTTGCATCTCGACGTCATAGTTCTTGCAGTCGCCGGAAATGCCCAAATTGACGTTGATTTTGGTGCGTAAGCCCATGCCTATGCCCTCGGCGGAAAGAGACGTGTGTCGAATATTTGCGGGAATACATACGCAACCCGAAGCGACTTTTTGTCTTATTTGTTCGGCGTCGGTATACTCCTTTTTTGCGACGACTTCCATTTCGGGAGTTATTATGCCCTTCTTTGCCGCTTCCATCTGTGTCTTATAGTTTCTCATTATATACTCCTTATGACAGTTATTTTCTTGAAATTGCTTTTTTCAACAATGAAATATATTCTCGGATATTTTCGCAACGCATGAGTTGGCTTCTGAGGCACGCGCCCGAGGCTCCTTCATGCAGCGTTTTTGCTATATTTTGCTCGTTTATGCCGCCTATCGCCCATACGGGAAGGCTCACCGCGCCCACTACCTCGGCAAGTTCTTTGAGTCCCCGAGGGGGTAGTTCGGGCTTGCAACACGACTCGAAAACGTGTCCGAAAGTCACATAAGAGGCTCCCATACTTTGGGCTTCTTTCGCTTCTCCGACGGAGTGGCAAGATACGCCTATCGTTTCGAAAAAGGCTCTGTCGTCGTCACAGAGCGTTCTTGCGGCAACAAGCGGCAAATGTATTGCTTTTGCATTGAGTTTGCGCGCCGCCTTTATGTGTCCGTGCAGGATACAGCGCGTATTGTAATGGCTGCAAATCCCGAGGACTTTTTGAGCAAGAATAAAATATTCGTCGTCGTTCAAGTCTTTTTCGCGCAGTATAACAGCGTCTATGCCGCCGCGGGCAAGCGCGTCGATCCTTTGGAAAAAATCTCCTACGCACGACTTAAAGTCGGTTACGCAAACTATATCAAACATAGAGATAGTCATTGAGAACGGGCTGTAAACCCTCGTCGGAAATATCGTCGTAAGTCTTTTTGAGACTTCTGCCGTCGGCGATCTCGAACTGTTCGTCTCCGCCCTCGTCGGTTTTGTTGCCGCCGTATTTTTGCTCGTGGTCGCCTATTCCCGTGGATACGCCCGCCGAGATCTTGGTCGCCGCGATCTTTACTATGCCGTTGCGGAACTTTGCGCTCTCGCGCGAAGATACCGTTATGCCGACAAAGGGAAGAAATATGCGATATGCGCAAATTATCTGACAAAGTTGTTTCTCGTGTACGTCGAGAGGATTTATCTTGTCGTTGTTGATTATAGGTCTCAGTCTCGGACAGGACAGAGAGATCTCGGCATGAGGATATTTCCTCTGTAAATAATAGGCGTGAAGCGCGGTCGCAAGCGCGTCCTTGCGAAAATCGGCAAGTCCCAAAAGCGCCGAAAAAGCGACGCCTCTCATGCCGCCCATAAGCGCGCGTTCCTGCGCCTCGAATCTGTATCCCCATACTCGCTTGTGCCCCATAAGGTGCAAAGTTTCGTACTTGTCTATATCGTAAGTCTCCTGAAAGACCGTCACATAATCCGCTCCGCATTGGTGCAGATATTTGTATTCGTCGGTATTGACGGGATAAATTTCCAGCCCCACCATACGAAAATACTTTCTCGCCTTTTTGCAAGCCTCTCCGATATACTTTATATCGCTGACGCTGCGGCTCTCGCCCGTAAGCAATAAGATCTCTTCCATGCCGCTGTCGGCAATTATTTTCATCTCGTGTTCGATCTGCTCGTCGGACAGTTTCATTCTCTTTATGTGATTAAAGCAATTAAAACCGCAATAGACGCAATAATTCTCGCAATAATTGGAGATATACAAAGGCGTAAACAGATATACCGTATTGCCGAAGTGCTTGCTCGTCTCCGCCCTCGCCCGCTGCGCCATCTGCTCGGCAAAAGGCTCCGCCGCGGGAGACAACAACGCCTTAAAATCCTCGACAGAGCATTTTTCGTGTTCCAACGCCGCCTTTACGTCCGTAGCCGTATACTTGGAATAATCATAAGCCCGCATCGCGGACATGACTTTTTCACAGACGTCGGAATTTATCTTCTCCATGCCCTCGAGATATTCCAAATGGCTGGCTCTGCTCGAAGGATCCGTCTCGAGTTTGTGTTTGAGTTTCAACGCCTCGGAACTCAAATGTCCCGAATCCACAAAAAAATTATTTTCCATAATGTTTTCTATTCATCCAAAAAGCCCGTCAATGGATCGGAAGCCGAAGCGCCTCTGCTGAGGACTCTGCCGGGACCCGAAAGATACGCCTTTCTGCCCGCCTCTATCGCCTGTCGGAATGCCGCCGCCATAAGGGGAAGGTCGCCCGCCGTGGCAAGCGCAGTATTCGCCATTATTGCGGCAGCGCCCATTTCCATTGCTTCGCACGCCTGAGACGGTCTGCCTATGCCCGCGTCCACTATTATCGGAAGGTCTATCTCGTCGATGAGTACCTGTATAAATTCCTTTGTCGCAAGTCCCTTGTTGGAACCGATAGGCGCAGCCAAAGGCATTACAGACGCCGCGCCCGCATTCACGAGATCCCGCGCCGTATAGAGGTCGGGATACATATACGGCATGACGATAAAGCCCTCTTTCGCCAAAATCTCGGTAGCCTTTACGGTCTCGGCATTGTCGGGCAAAAGATATTTGGAATCGCGCATAATTTCTATCTTAACGAAATTTCCGCAGCCGAGTTCTCGCGCCAATCGCGCTATTCTGACCGCTTCTTCGGCTGTTCTCGCCCCGCTCGTGTTGGGGAGCAAAGTCACGCCCTTGGGAATGTAGTCGAGAATACTCTCTCGCTTACTCGTATTGGCGCGTCGTACCGCCAAAGTTATTATTTGCGCTCCCGCGTCACGCACAGCCGCCTCTATGAGGTTTAACGAGTATTTGCCCGAACCGAGTATAAATCTCGATGTAAATTCCTTGCCGCCTATTTTCAATATATCGTCCATGTTGCTCTCCTGTAAGCGCGTTTTTTACTTTTTAGGTCTGTATCTGTCTATCGAAAGTTTTATGCTCGGTTTATCGCCGCACGCGGGACAATCTTTATCGCGTCCGAACCGTATGGTCTGGAATCTTGTTTCGAGAGCGTCGTATTTTACGAGTCTGCCCGTAAGAAGTTCTCCTGCGCCCGTGATATATTTTATCGCTTCCATCGCTTGCATACAGCCTATCATTCCCGAGACGGGACCCAATATGCCGACTTCCTCGTTGGAAGGCGCATCAAAGGGAATTTCCCTCATAAGGCACCTCAAACACGGGGAGCCGGGGACATACGTCATTATCTCTCCTTGAGTACCTGTCGCTCCTCCGTGACAATAAGGCTTCTTATACAAAACGCACGCGTCGTTTATAAGAAACTTCGAATCGAATCCCGAAGTGCAATCAACTATGAAGTTAAAGCCGTCTATATGCCCCAAGATATTTTGGGGAGTGACCTTTTCGTCTACGCCCAAAACGCTCACATGGGGATTGAGATTGTTGACAAAATACTCCGCGCTCTTCGCCTTGTTGACTCCGACTTGAGTATGAATAACTTGCCTGTTGAAGTTACTCTCTTCCACATAATCGTAGTCCACTATAGTGATAACTCCCACTCCCGCCGCCGCAAGATACATTACCGCAGTCGAGCCCAAGCCGCCCGCGCCTATGACGAGAACCCAGGCTTCCTTTAATTTTCTTTGCCCTCTGACTCCAATCTCGGGGAGCGCGAAATTGCGGGCATAACGTTTACATTCATCGTTATCGAAATACATATTAACCACCTCCTACAAAACTAACAACTTCGACGACGTCGCCGTCGAGGAATTTTCTGTCGTATTGAGCCTTGGGCAATATCTCGCCGTTAAGCTCTACGACAATGCGGGAAAGCGGATATTCTTCCTCATCCAAAAATTCCCGAACCGTCTTGCCCGCAATATCGAGATCTTTTCCGTTGACTTTTACCATAAATATCCTCCGAAAAAAACAGGGACTCCTTGTAGTCGATTCGGAGTCCCCTGTATGCTTGTCATCTTTTCCTACGTTGGGATTATCCAAATCAGGTATAAGGGTCGATCGGTAAGTTACCATCCTCTCAGCCTGTACTACAAGCTCCCCTGTTGCTTACATTGATATTATAAACCCAAAGAACGAATAAATCAAGCGTTTTGAATATATTTTAAGTCAACCAACAAAAGAAAATTATCCGAGAGATTGAAAAAATATGCGCCCCGAAGTACGTACTTCGGGACGCATATCGTTTATTTTAAGAAAGTCTTTTCAAGTCCTGCCGCTTTTATTCTTTCTCGGGCTCGAAAACAAGTGTTGCAAGGGAGAACCAATCGATACCGACCGCGGAAGAGTTAAGCAAAGTGTTGAGTGCGGTATATTCGTCTAACTTGAACACTATAGTCTGATCTTTGCCCCAGAATCCGAATGCGCCCGTATCTATGGTTTCCACATTCTTGGGAATTTCCAATCGAGTCAAAGCGGTGCAGTTTGCAAATGCGGAGTTTCCTATGGTGGTCAAAGACTCGGGAAGTTGTACGGATTGAAGAGAAGTACATTCAACGAAGATCGTTTCTCCTATCGAGGTTATTCCTTCGCCGAGGATAACCGTTTTCAGTTTCGTGTCATAAGCGAATGTATTGCTTCCGCTCAATGTAGCGCCTCTGATTTCCGCAGAAACAAGTTCGGTACATTTGTAGAAAGCCTGCGCTCCTACTGTAGCTACCACTGCGGGAACGACTATGGATTCGAGTTTCGATTCATAGAAACAGCTTGAGCCTATGTTGGTCAATCCCGTCTCGGGAAGGTGTATATTGGTTATTCCGCTTCGTACAAAAGCGAAATTATCTATATTTGTTATAGTTTCGGGTATCGTCAATTCGAGAACGCCCGTGGTTGCTCGGAAAGCAGCCTTCGCAATAACCGAAAGTCTTGCGGGGATGTTTATTCTCTCTATCGCCGAATATTCGAATACTCCCGCATTTACGGGGTTATCGGTAGTGGTAGCGTTCACACCGTCAGCCCAAACAAGCGTTTCCGCTCCGTTTGCAGATTCTGCGAAGGTGACGTCGGTAAGGGACGCGCAGTAAGCGAATGCGGCTTTACCGATGCTGCTTACCGATGCGGGAATCGTAACTCTCTTTATTGCGCTGCCGAAGAAGGCATAATCGCCTATCGTCTTTAAGCCCTCGGGCAAGATTATCTCTTCCGCATTGACGTTATAGAAGGCATAAGCGGGAATATCGGTCATTGCGGGAAGCGTTATCTTCGTATATATGCCGCCCATCTTTCCGAACAAATCGTTCATCTTATCGCCGTAAGCCGAGAGGTCGAGTTCTTTTGCCGCAGCCTCTTTTTCGAGGAACAGATAATAGACAGTCTTTTCGTCGGAACTTTCGAGAGCGGTAAACTGCGTACCGTTATAATTCTGTACGAGTTTGAAGTTCTCGTTGCCGTCTATTTCCACCGTATCTATTGCGCTGCCGTCAAAGGGAGAATGTCCGCTGTACATCATAAGATCTGTAACCTTGGAAAGCGTTACTTTCTTTATTCCCGAACCATAGAAAGCAAATCTGCCTATTGTGGTTACCGCGGGAATATCGAGAGTTTCGAGCGACGTACAATTTCTGAAAGCATAACCGCCTATTTGCGTAAAGTCGTCGGGAAGCAATACCGATGACAAACTCGTGCAACCGTCGAATACATAAGAATCGGTAGCCTCGGTCACGTCTTTAAGTTCGTCAACGTCCATTCCGTCGGTAAACTTCGTAACGTTGGTTATGGTAAGGTCTATTTCCTCGAGAGAAACGCAATTTCTGAAAGTATATTGTCCTATATGCTTAAGCGTCGAAGGGAACACAACGGAACCGAGGTTCGTACAACCGTCAAATGCGTAATTTCCGATTTCCGTAATAATTCTGTTGTTGAGTTTAATATCGGTAAGTCCGATACAACCGCTGAATGCCGAAGCGCCGATCTTGCTTATTCTGCTGTTTATCAAATCTACTTTGGTAAGAGCCTCGCAATTCATAAACATCGAATCGGGAAGCGTCGACACGCCCGCGTCGAAGGTCACAGAAGAGAGCGAAGCGCAATTTGCAAAGATCGACGTGCCGTATTTTTGGACACTTGCGGGTATAACGATCGACGTAAATCCGCTGTTATCGAAACAGTTGTTTCCGAGTTCGGTAACGGCATCCAGATTGATTTCATTCAAAGCTATACAACCTTGGAATGCGTTATTTTTGATCGTTACTCCGTTGGCAGGCAAATTGACTTTTTGAAGCGAAGTACAATTCTGGAAAGCGAAAGTTGCGATATTCTTTAACGCCGTAGAGAATGTAATATCGGTCAAAGAGGTACAGCCTGCGAAAACGTAAGAGCCGGCTTCGGTAACGGCAGTGCCCGACATATCTACCTTTTGTATGTTTGCACAATCTCTGAAAGCATAACTGGTGATTTTTGAAAGTTGAGTACAAGCCGAAAGATCGACGGTATGGGGTACGATATTGTCGGATGATGTTCCGACATAACTCAAAGAAACGCATCCGTTGAAAGTGCTGGTATTCAAAGTCGTCAACGTCGTAGGCAAAATGACGGTCTCGAGATGTTTGTTGTGTTGGAACATCGTGCTTCCCGTTTGAGTTATTTGAGTATTGGACAGATCCACTTTGGTTAAGCCGCAACTCTGGAAAACATAAGAACCGAAAGTGGTAATTTTGTTTGTTCCGAAATCCACGCTTGTAAGCGAACGGCAATATTGGAAAGCATAGTTACCTATAGTGGTCAAATCATCGGTGTTTGCAAAACTTATCGATTTAAGTGAGGTGCATCCATAGAATGCGTAGATATCCACGGTCTCAAGTAAGCTGCCCGAAGCAAATTCCACGGACTCAAGATTTACGCATCCCGCAAAAGCGTATTGTCCTATCTTCTGGACTGTTGCGGGAATTCTGATATGAGTCAATCCCGTCTGATTTTCAAAGAGTCTGTCGGCTATTGCCGCGGTGCCTTCGGGGATCTCGTAAACTTTGTTCGCGTCTTCTCTGAATCTGCAGACGAAATTATTTGTGTCTTTTGAATATATTGCGCCGTCTTTTACCTCGAAATAAGGGTTATCTTTAACAGTTACGTTATCGATAACGGAACCGAAAAAGCATCTTACATCGATAGTCTTTACCGATTTGCTTATAGTTACGTTTTCAAGATTTTTGCAACCGCGGAAAATTAATTGCTTCAAAGCGATATCCGAGGTCGATTCGGGGAATTCGAAACTTGTAATGGGAGTATTTTCGAAAGCGTTAATGTCTACCGAAGTAAGCGAGCTGTTCGGCGCGAAGGTTATCGAATTAAGAGTTTTTATAGTCGAGAAAGCATATTGTCCTATCGTTTTTACGGTATTGGGAATAACAAACGATGTAAGCGAGGTATTGCGGAACGCTCTGTTACCTATAGTCTCAAGCAAATTACCGTTGTAATTGAAATGCGCAAGCGATGTGCTGCCCTCAAACGCATTTTGCTCCAAAGTTTTCAATTGGCTGCCCTCTTCGAAATTCACGGTAGTAAGATTTACGCAATTGTTAAAGCCTCTCATGGTGGTTACCGATTTGGGAATGGTGATCGAGGTAAGCGAAGGACAGTTATAGAATGTATTGCCGCCTATCGTTTTGATCCTTATTCCCGAAGCAAAATTAACTTCACTCAAAAGATCGCAGCCGTAAAGCGAGGACTGACCCAAAGTAGCGAGGTTTGCAGGCAAAGTTATCGAAGTAAGTTTGGTAAACTGGAATGCGTAGTCGCCTATCGTCAAATCGTTATTTTCCGCCGTGGATTTGAATGTAACTTTCGCGAGATTCGTACTCTTGAAAGTATTTTTGCCCAAGTAAGTAAGACGCGCGGGGAATTCTATCGAAGTAAGATTAGTCAAGCCATAGAACGCGCTTTGATTAACACCCGATCCGTCGTCTATTCTGAGGTCTTTGTCGCCGTCGCGGAAGGTAAATTTCGTGATATTTGCGCAAGCGTTGAATGCGTTGATTTCTATTTTCTCTACCGATGCGGGAATTTCTATCGAGCCGAGAGGAACCTTGTCGAAACCGTATTTGCCAATAGTTTTAATTCCTTCGGGAAGAGTAACCGAGGTTATTCCATCCATATCGACGGAATCGTAAGAGAAGGCATAGGCATACAACTTCAAATCGACAATGTCCGCATTCGCAGAGCCGTCTTCTTTCGGAGCGTTTTGAGTCTCTTTGAGTTCTTCGAACACTACCGTATTAACGCCCGTAAGATTATTGAAGGCATAGCCCGCTACCGAGCGCACCGACGAAGGTACCGTAACGGTTCCCTTTATTCCCACGGGACAATACAACAACATATCGGGAACATAATTTCCGTCCGCTGTTTTTCTTACGCTGTACAAAACGCCGCCCTGTTCGGTAAAGTATTCGCTGTCCTCGGCAACCTCTATTGTAGCGAGAGAAGTGCAACCTTTGAATATTCTGAACGCTTCCTTTATGGTTGCGTTCTTTGCCGTATCGGTATATCTTTCCATGGTTTCTACGCTCGCGGGGATCTTAATGGTATGCAAAGAAGTACAATTTGCAAACGCATTGTCTCCGATAGAGCTGAGTCCCTCGGGAAGATCTATACTGCCGAGACCCGTACATCCCGAAAAAGCGGATTGACCTATCGTAAGTTCGGTTATACCCTCGAACTTTACGTTTACGAGGTGCGTACAATCGCTGAACGCCTCGTTTCCTATTTCCTTTATGTTGCCCTTTATGACAACTTCCGTAAGACCGCTTCTTCCTTTGAACATACCCGCGGGAATAGCGGACATTTGATCGGGAAGTGTGTAGTCGCCTTGCCAATCGGGCGGGAAGAATACCATTTGTGTCAAGTCTTTGTTATAGAGAACGCCGTCGTCGAAGTAGAAATTATCGTTTGTTGCGAGTAAGGTAACCTCTTTCAATGCGTCACCGAAAACATCGCTTACATTGAAGAAAGGTACGTCGCCGCCGAGTTTTACATTGTAAACGGTGGATCTTGCCGACAACTCTTTCATTGCGCGGAATGCGCCCGAAGCAAAGTTTATCTCTCTATCCGAAGTATTGACGGTAACTTCTCTTAAAGCGGGAATATTTCCGAACGCGCCCTTGCCCAAATAAGCAAGATTTGCGGGCAATGTGAGAGAGGTTATCAAACTGCTTCCGCAATAGAAAGCGTAGTCCTCTATCCTAAGGTCGGCGCTATCTTTATCTCCCAAAAACGTTATCGTCTCGAGTCTTGCACAGTTTTCGAATGCGCTTTCTCCTATATTCTTTACCTGTCCCGTGATGGTTATCGACTCCAGAGCCGTGTTGCCTCTGAAGGCGCCCTTGCCGATACGGTACACATCCTCGGGTATTCTGAAAGTCGTCTCCGTCTTTCCCAAAGGATAGTACAAGAGTTCTTTCTCGTTGCCGCTCTCTCCGCCTTTGGGATTATATAACAATCCGTTATTATCGGATGAGAAATTTTGGCTGCCCTGCTCTACTTCGATTTCTCTGAGTCCCTTCAAGGATTCAAAAACAGTAATATCTATGTTTTTCATTCTCTTGGGAAGAGTTATCTTGGAAATGCTGTCGCAATTGAAGAAAGTATTGGGCAATATCGTAAGGTCGTCGGCTTCCTCTCCTCTGTCATCGAAATTGATATACTCCAACGACGACATATAGCGGAACGCGCTCTCGTTGATAAAACTTACGGAAGCGGGAATATTTACGGTTTGAAGCACAAAGCTGGTGCTGGTATATTTGGAATAGAACGCGCCTTCCTCTATGGTCTTTGTTCCTTCGGGCACATCATAAGTTACGTCCTTTTTGATACGTCCGAAAGGATAGAACAAGAGAGTCTCGGGTTTATTCTCGTTGTCGAGATTATTTATAAACAATACGCCGTCTATATCGGAATATATGCGATCGCCCCTGAACTCGGGTACGGCGTAAATATCTATATACTCGATATTAGTCAAGCCGCTGAAAGATACCACGGTATACTCGGTATTCATATACTGCACGGTTTCGGGTATCTCTATCGTCACAAGGTTTCTTGCCATTGTGAAGTCCGAAACCTCGGTAACATATCCGTTGTTATGTTGATAAGGTATTTTTATCTTTGTCAAAGACGAGATCTCGTTTCTGCCTTTAACACGATAATTGCCGTCCGAAAGAGCCTCGAATTCGAATCCCAATACGAATCTTGCGGTAAATTTCCGGTCTCCGACATATCTGTAAGGTTTTATCAATTTACCCATATCGTCGGTCATTCTGACATTGTCCTCGCCGTACCAACCCTCGAAAGCGTACTCGTCGTTGTTTGTCGTGGGTACGGGCAAAGTCGAGCCGTCGGTCAATTCTTCGGAGTCGAAAGTAACTTCGTACTTGTCGGAGTATGAGTCATTGCTGTGTTCGCTCGAATCCAAAGTTATATGATATTTATTAGGAGTCCATTTTGCAGTGAGAGTCAACTCTCCGCCCGCGAATGTGTCGTCCTCGTAGATTTCTCCTTCCGCATACTCCCAACCGCTGAAGCTATATCCGGGATTGTTAAGGTCGGCGGAGTCTATATCTTTTTCCAAGTCCATGGGATCGCCCTTTACCTTGAACAAAGAAGGCAACGGCTCGCCCACATATCCTCTTTCGAGTTTTATCTCGTTGGCATTGACGGTGATTTCTTTCCATTCGGAATTTTCATCATTTACCTTTACCGCTACGGTATTTACTTTTGCGGTAAGTTT
>CANPVN010000040.1 GCA_947581755.1 uncultured Clostridia bacterium
AATGAGCCCGGTTCAATACCGAACTCATTCGCAAACTTAATTATTTAATTATTGTCCAAACTTTGGGGTTCACTTCAGCTTAAATGCGGCTTAAAAAAAATTAAAAAAAGTTTCAAAATAACGGTTAAAACAATTGACATTATTTTTGAAATTTGGTATAGTAAATAAGCTGTCTCAAGCGCGTACGTATGGGGGTATAGCTCAGCTGGTAGAGCACCTGCCCTGCAAGCAGGGGGTCTGCGGTTCGAATCCGCATACCTCCACCATACACGGGCTAATAGCTCAGCTGGTTAGAGCACACGCCTGATAAGCGTGAGGTCGATGGTTCGAGTCCATTTTAGCCCACCAATATAAAATGACGCAGTCGGTTTCCTCGGAGACCGATTTTTTATATGCCGATTTGGGCGGTGTTGGCGGTAGTCAAAGAAACCCGCGATTTTTTTTGAACTATATAATGTATAAAATCCTATAAAACAGGAGATAATCCCGAGACGAATAAAGTTTCGGGATTATTTTATGAAAAAATTTCTTATCTTTACTGCGGTAATAATGTTATTTTTGGGAGTGGCGTTTTATCATAACGGGCTTTCGGCGGGTTTTCGCAATGCTTTGCTTACGGTTTACGACGGCGACAAAGTCATCGAGACCTCCGTCGGCTTTCTCAACGGTTACGACGGTGCGCAACGGCTCGAACTCGTCGGCTCTTTTTCGGATACAGAGTTGTTAAAAGTTTATGACGCAACGGAGTTGTGGCGCGAGGAATTCGACGACCTTTGTGTAATATATGCCTTCAGTCCCATGATGAAGGACAAAGTAAAGATAAAGAACAGGACAGTCAACCTTATGATAGCGTTGAGAAAGGATTCGGCGATAATAGGGACTCCGATACTTCGAGGGAGTTATTGAAAAAAATAATGTATAAACTTTACAAAAGTGTCAATAATCTTTGTATCACAAACAAAACAGGAGTGGAAATATGAAAACATATCACAACAGCAATCAAAACAATCAAAAGCAACCCAAGAACAAGAAGGGGTTGATAGCGGTTGTAGCGTCTTTGGCATTGATAATAATTGCGCTTGCAATAGTATTGCCTATTACGCTCAGCGGCAACGACAATCCCCAACAAGTAGTTCCGGGTCCCGGACCCGACCTTCCTTCTTCGACAGATCCCGTGACTTATGTCAGTCCTTTGGAAGAGTCGAGCGTGGCTAAGGAATACAGCATGGACACTTTGGTTCATTCCGCGACTTTGAAGAGATGGATGACTCATAACGGAGTTGACTTCAAGGCGGAGAAGGGAAGCAAGGTGCGCGCTATTGCGGACGGTAAAGTCGAATCGGTGACAAACACCAATCTCGACGGCAACGTGATAGTCATATCGCACGGCAACGGACTTGTAAGCATTTACAAATCTTTGGGTGAGGATATTCCCGTAGAGGAAGGAGACACCGTAAAGGCGGGCGATGTAATAGGTTATGTCGATGTAACCATGATGACGGAAATGCAGGACGGCGCGCATCTTCATCTCGAAATGACTCTCGACGGCAAACAGGTAAATCCCATGGATTATCTCTCTATGGGAGACGAAAAATAGAGTTTCATACGCTTTGATCCTTGTAAAAGACGAAGATTCCGAATTAAACTTCGGAGTCTTTGCCTTTTTTTGAAAAAAAAGTACGAGCGTTCGGGGCGGTATCGCTTGACTTTCGGGGCGGTTTTTGGTAGAATATACAAGATTTAAATATCGGAAACGACACATGTGGCATCTCGGTTGATGCGTAAATCTGAAACGGTACGGCTTGAGATGTGTGTGTCGGGTTTTGCGTGACACACAGTCCTTCTGTGTGCCGTTTTTTTTGTGTCGGAAGGAGTATGTTTATGAACGAAAATTCCGCATATCTCGGAGAAGAAAAAGTCGGCAAACTGCTTGCAAAGTTCGCCGTTCCCTGTATTTTCTCGTTGATTATTTCCTGTCTTTACAATATCGTGGATCAGATATTCGTGGGACACGGAGTGGGTTACATAGCCAACGCCGCGACGGGCGTGGTATTCCCCATAACAGTAATAGGTTGGGGCTTATCTCTGTTTTTCGGAGACGGCGCGGCGGCGTTTCTTTCGATTTCTCTCGGCAGAAAGCAACCCGAAAAAATTCACAAGGGCGTAGGAAACGCCATACTCGGGACTTTCGTCACGGGAGTTTTATTGATAATCGTTGCTTATATATGGGGCGATGATCTTCTTATGTTGCTCGGCGTCACCCAAGAAAATATATCTTATGCGCATGGTTACGGATTTATAATATATGCGATGATACCTCTTGCGTTGGTTCAAAGTTGTCTCGCGGCGATAATTCGCGCCGACGGTTCGCCGAGATATGCAATGCTTGCCATGGTTGTGGGCGCGGTATTGAATATAATAGGGGACCCCGTGGCGATTTACGGTTTGCATCTCGGAATAGCGGGTGCGGCTTGGGCTACCGTTATAGGACAATTCGTTTCCTTTCTTATGTGCGTGATTTATCTTACTCGGAGCAAGACCTTCTCTGTCAAACTCGACAGTTTTATTCCCGATTTCAGGATATTGGGCAAAGTTTGTCAACTCGGACTTTCGAGTTTTTTGACTCAGATTTGCATAGTGGTTACAACTATCGCAAACAACTTATTGTTTGTAAAGTACGGCGCGGCATGGAATGCGGAGTTCGGAAGCAATATAGCGCTCGGCGCGTTTGTAGTCATTATGAAACTTTTCCAGATAGTCCTGAATATAGCGATAGGCATAGCGGCGGGCGCGCAGCCCATTGTCGGATATAATTACGGAGCCAAAAAATACGACAGAGTCAAAAAGTTGTTGCGGCTTATGTTGCTATGGACGGGAGGACTCACTCTGTTGTGTACGGCGGTGTTTGAGATTTTCCCGAAAATGTTCGTCGATATGTTCGGCGGAGCGAGCGCGGAAGGCGATTATAGCGGACTTTACATGAATTTTGCCGTGTCTTGTCTGAGGATTTATCTTATGTTTATAACTTTGAATTGTCTGCAAAAGGTTTGCGCAATTTTTATGCAGTCCATCGGCATGGCGAGATTGGCTGCGCCTCTTTCCTTTTTGCGAGACCTGTTGTTGATCGTTTTTGCATTGATTTTGCCTTTGGGATTGGGAGTGTTCGGAGTAGCGTGGGCGTCTCCTGTCGCCGACGCAGTCGCTTTTTTGATAACGGCTCCCGTAATGATATGGATATGGCATAAATTGACGGTAATGCAACGAGAACAGAGTGACGATAAAGACGAATCGTCCGAGACAACGAATGCTTGACTTGTCTGTGTAGAAAATAAAAAAAGCCATAAAGAAAGACCTCCTTGATCGCATACGCAAGGAGGTCTTAAAAATATTTTCGTTATCGAAGTAAAGGCAAAAGAACGGAAGAGGAAGAATTGAGCCACTCGACTATCTGATCGAAAAGCGCGAGAACAGTTGACATACACGCTATTATAATTATCGCGGTGATTATGATTTTTATAAGCAGCACCACAAAATTAGCCCGTACATATTGGACTCGGTTGCGGTTGCCTTTTCCGAAGAACCACAGACAGAAGAACACTATGTTCACGATGGGGATATTGAGCAAGATGAGAGAACCTATCCATCTGCCCACACCCATAGGTTCGCAATCTTCGTTTTTATTTTGCTTTGTGTTCATGTCATTGTCTGAGTTATCGAAGGAACGGAGTTCGTCGTTGTCGATATTTTGTCCCTCGGGATCGAAAGCGGCGACTTCATTGGAATCGAACGAAGAATTTGCCTCGGGATCGAAACTTTGAAACTCATTGGAGTCAAAGTCGCGATTTTGCGATTCGTTATCTTCGGCTTCGATATTATTGCCTTTACGATTGAAAATTCGCATAAAAAACCACTCCGAATATATTCTGCATAATATTATAATTGATTTTCCGTATGTTGTCAAGAAATAAAAGGTCGAAAAAATATTTTGGCTGTTCAAAACAAAAAAATTTTTTCGAAACGCCTTTTTACAATTGCGTAAAAATGTTTTTTATTATATAATATTAACAAGAGAAACAATGCGGGGGAATGCGTTTTGAAACTGAAACTGATCGAAAAAATCAAGGAAGCGATTGCGTCTGTTTGGCCCGTGACGTTGATAGTTCTTATATTGACTGTTTCGGTCACTCCCGTTAACATAAATACATTGGTTTTGTTTATCATAGGAGCCGTGCTTTTGGTTTTGGGTATGGCTCTTTTCACTTTGGGCGCGGATATGGCAATGATGCCGATAGGAGAGAACGTCGGATCCAAACTCACGAAGAGCAAAAATCCCTGGCTCGTGGCATTTTTCTGTTTTATTCTCGGTTTTATCATAACCATTGCCGAGCCCGACCTTTTTGCGTTGGCGGAACAGGTGCAAGGCATAGGAAATTGGACGCTGATCCTTTCCGTCGCTCTGGGCGTGGGAATATTTTTGGTGATAGCGTTTCTGCGAATATTTTTGAAAGTCAAACTCAATTACATATTGACGGTAATGTATGTCGCGCTGTTTATTATGGCGTTTTTTGTGCCGAGTGATTTTATAGCGGTCGCTTTCGATTCGGGCGGTGTGACGACGGGTCCTATAACGGTGCCCTTTATCATGGCGTTCGGTATAGGTCTTGCGTCCATGAGAAGCGACGACGCCGCGAACGACGACAGTTTCGGTCTCATTGCGATATGTTCCGTAGGACCCATACTTGCCGTTATGATTCTCGGACTCATGTTCGAGATAGACGGAGTCCCTTCCGAGTCGATAATCCCCGCCGTAGGGACTTCTCAGGATTTGTTCGTTACTTTCGTTTCCGAAATTCCCAAGTATATTCTGGAAGTCGGAAAAGCGCTTTTGCCCATACTTTTGTTTTTTATACTGTTTCAGATCTTTTCGCTGAAGTTGCGAAAAAATCAATTACTCAGAATATTGGTAGGCATTATGTTCACTTTTGCGGGGTTGCTTCTCTTTCTCGTGGGAGTGAACGTGGGCTTTTCTCCCGCGGGACGCGAGATAGGCGAATTGCTTGCCGCCAAAAGTTACAGTTGGATCATCATACCTTTGGGAATGTTGATAGGTTTCTTTATCGTAAAAGCCGAACCTGCGGTACATGTATTGAATAAGCGGGTAGAGGAAATAACGAGCGGAACGATTTCACACAAGACAATGATGTGGGTTTTGAGCATAGGTATGGCAATATCCGTGGGACTCGCCATGATACGAGTGTTGTTCGACGTGCCCGTACTTTACTTTTTGATACCGGGCTACTTAATAGCGATATTGTTATCCTTTTTCGTGCCCAAGATATTTACGGCGATAGCGTTCGACTCGGGCGGAGTCGCCTCGGGACCCATGACTGCGACATTCTTATTGCCGATGGCGATAGGCGCGTGCGGAGTATTGAGCGGCAGTATGATGGACGCTTTCGGCGTAGTTTCGATGGTGGCGATGACGCCTCTTATAGCGATACAGATTTTGGGCGTGATGTACGGATTGAAACTCAGACTTATCAAGAAGAGAAGCATTGCGGCGGTACCCGAAGAAGAACAGATAATCGTCGAGGACGCCGAGACGGTCTATTATGACGAGATAATAGATTTTAACGAAGAGTCTCAACCCGAGAAGGGGGCGGAGAGCAAAGATAACTCCGCAAAGGAGGAAAAACCTTGAAAGAATCCACGATAGAAACTTTTTTCGTAATTATCGACAGAGGTAAAGCGGAGAGAATTTCCGATATTCTTACAGAACACGATGTAAAAATGCAATTTGTGTGTCTCGGAGAAGGAACGGCTCCGCCCAATCTTCGGTCGTTGTTGGGACTCGAACAGGAGAAAGACGTAATAATAAGCCTCGTTCCCGCCGAAAAAGTTTCGGATATAATGAGCGATATAAAAACCAAGACCAAGTACGACAAGGCGGGCAAGGGCATTATGTTCACAATGCCGATCACGGGCTTCAACGCATTGATCTTCAAAATAGTCACGGGCGAGGATATAAGGACGGCGCAAAATATTAAAAGAGAGGTAAACGAGATGGAAGAATTCGAAAAAGAACTCATAATAACCATAGTTTCGCGAGGGAATGCCGACCTTGCCATGGAGGCGGCAAAGCAAGCGGGAGCCACGGGCGGCACTATGATTCGCGGCAGAGGCATGGGCATAAACGACGTGGAGCAACTTTTGATGATAAAAATTCAGCCCGAAAAAGATATATTGCTCATAGTGACCGAAAAAGCGTCCAAAAAAGCCATAATGCAGGCAATGTGTAACGTTGTTGCCGAGCAAACGGGAGAACGCGCTTTTTCTTTCTCTTTACCCATTGCCGAACTTGCGGGCATCTCTTCGGTGGGGAGGTAACGAAAAATGCCTGTTTCAAATACAAAAACAAAGAAGGTAATTCATCTTACCAAAGATTTGACGAGCATTGCGCTTATGTTGGCTTTGATTTGCATTATGGCGCAGATCGTAATTCCTTTGCCTTTTTCTCCCGTTTCCATAACGCTCGCAACTTTGGGAGTTTTCATTACATGCGCGGTATTCGGTTTCAAAGGCTTGATCGCAGTGATATGCTATGTCATTGCGGGAGCGATCGGTCTGCCTGTTTTTGCAGGCTTTCAAGGCGGTTTGGGAGTCTTAACGGGTCCCACGGGCGGTTATATTATAGGCTATATTTTTTGCGGAATTTCAGTGGCTTCGTTGAGCGGCAAAGGCAGACTGTGGTTATTGGTTTCTTTGATATGCGGGTTCTTTTTATGCTCCGTTTCGGGTTGCCTGTGGTATATGTATATCGCCAAAGCGGATTTGTGGAAGGCAGTTCTTCTTACGATCGTACCTTTTATTCCCGGAGATGTATTGAAAATGATTTTAACGGTCATTTTCGCTCCCAAGTTTCGTAAAGCTCTGAATCTCAAATGATGATCTACGATATTTTTTACGACTCTCCCGTGGGAAAAATCCGACTGCGTTCCGATGAAGAGTTTTTGCTTGGGGCGGATTTTGTTACCGACGGTAGAGTGGGCGAGTCTGTCTCTTCGCCGCTTAAAAAAGCAATGGATTGGCTCGATGACTATTTTGCGGGGAAAATACCCTCGATAGACGTCCCGCTGAAACTTTCGGGAACGCCTTTTCAACTTCGGGTGTGGCAAGAACTCGAAAAGATACCTTACGGACAGACGACGACATACTGGCAAATAGCGGCTATAATAGCAAAAGAACGCAACGTGCCGCGCATATCGGCGCAGGCGGTGGGCGGAGCCGTGGGAAAGAATCCCATAGTGATAATTATTCCTTGTCATCGCGTTATAGGAGCGAACGGAACGCTTACGGGATATGCCGCAGGTCTCGACATCAAGCGACGACTTTTAAGACGTGAAGGGAAGGAAATAAGCGACGATAAGGTCATAAAATAAAAAGCGGAGAGCAAACAAAAATGCCTCAACATTTTGAGTGTAAGATAGCCTCTGTCGAGGAAATGAACGTAAAATGGGATTATGAGATCGCGCATAGCGGAAAAGACAGAGAAAATTGGATAATTTGGAAACAAAGAAATATCGAAAACCGCAAGAAAGGTTATATTATTCCGTATTACGGGATAGCGGACGGAAAGATATTTTGCGAAGCCACCGCGATTGTTCATCCCGATGCGGCGCAGAACAGCGTCGGATTGGTGGACGACCATACGGTTTATTTGTCCGCTTTCAGAACGATAGCCCCATTCCGCGGAAAAGGATATTTTTCAAAGTTATTTGATTTTATGACAGGCGATTTGCGGCAAAAAGGATTTTTAAAAGCCACTCTCGGAGTGGAACCCGATGACAAGACGAATAAAGCGATATATGCTCACTATGGATTTACTCAATATATAAAAACCGACAAGGAATATTATCCCGACGGAAGAGCAATCGAGGTAGAATATTATGCAAAAACCTTGGAATGAAAACAAAAATCAAAAATTATAAATAAGCAAATATATTATCATTATTGAAGGAGATAAATTCATGGCGAAAAACATTGAACCGAAGTTAAAAAAAATCGGCGATTATTTAAAACTTGCCGATGAAGACGCATTGTTTATTGTCCCCGAATACCAAAGAGCATACTCTTGGGGGATCAGTCATTGTGACAAATTGTGGCAAGATATCATAGATTTTTCCGAAAACGCCAAAAAGGACAACTATTTTTTCGGCACGATTATTATCAATTGTTCCGATAGTGATATGCGGCTTGAGTTAATAGATGGGCAACAAAGAACCACAACTTTTCTTCTTTTGTTGAAAGCATTGCTTATTAGAATAAATAATGCGATTCAAACTACGCCAAACGATGAGGATTCCGCAAAATTAAGAAGCAATTTGCGCGATCGTCGAAAGAAAATAATGGAGATATTATATCGTGTGGAAACAGACGATATTCCCGATAATCCCGATGAAACGGATAGAGAAATATATAACCGCCCTGTTATTTTAATGAATGAGTCAATCAACGAAGACGAGAAATTCAAAAAAGATTTTGCGAAGATAATGCAAGCGGCGAATTATTCTGACGCCGAATCCACGGTTTACCGTATTCCGTATAAACAAAAAGATAATAAATATACAAACTTTTTTAGAAATTTCCAATTCTTTTACAATAAATTTGATGAGGAAGAAATGCGAAACATCGGTAAAATAAATAGTTTTGCCAAAACACTATTAGATAACTGTGAAGTGATAGAGATTCGAAGTTGGGATATGGGGCAGGCGATTAATATGTTTAACTCGCTGAATTCGGACGGTTTGCCCCTTTATGATTCCGATATTATATCGGCAAAATTGTATGCGGCGGCAAGTTTTATCGGTAAAATAGACGAATATCCAAAGTTATGGACGGAATTGAAGTCTCAAACAATGACTCTGGAAGAACTCGGCATTTCAGACCTTAATGCGCTTTTTATGCAATATATGTATTACATTCGTACAATAAACGGGGAAACGATTACGCCGAACGGTACAGTTAATGTCACGATGCCCGGTCTCAGGCGTTATTTTACCGAAGGCAATAAAAAACTTATCAACGATCCCATAAGAACATGTTCTGACATGCTGAAACTGGTGAAAGCATGGAAAAAAGTTGCAAACTATGAAGCAATCAAGATTTTGTTGAAGTTCAATGAAAACGCAAAACTGTTTTTGGCGAGTTACTTATTGAAACTTGACGAGAATGAAATTTTTGAAGAAGATGTAAATGTTATTGCAGAAAGCCTTTTGCGCCTTTTTGCGACTCTTGAATTGGTCGATATAGGATATTCAAGCAAGTCGTTTAAGATATTTTTGTTTCGTGAAGAAACAAAACTTGCCGACAGGAATATTTCTGTAGACGAGATAAAAAAAGATTTTATTGAACATATAAATATGGATTTCGGAAAAGATAAAGATAAAATTATTGCCGCAACAAAAGATTATGACGACAATGCGTTGGTTTACTTGAACGAATATTTGTTTGCGCAAGAAAAAAATCTTCCTTTTGTTTTAGGCGCAAAGTATGATATTGAACATATCATGCCGCACAGCGGAAACAATTTGCAAACCATCAGACAGGATGCTTGCATTGCAGATACAAAAGAATTCGATGCCGTAGTAAACAAATTGGGCAATAAAATTTTGCTTGAAGAAAAAATCAACCGTTCAATTGGAAATGAATGGTTCAGAACAAAAATATCGACGCATCTTTATGATAAGACGGGCTATATAGACAGCAGTTATCCGATTGCGTCTTACCTTGTGGAGAAGTATAAGGGATCGACGCAAGCGTTTTGGACAAAAGAAGATATTTCCATAGCAACGGAAAAAGCGGTAGACAGAATTGTAAGATTTATTTTTGGGACGAATGATTGCCCGAAAGAGTGAGAATAACTTATCTTTCTTTTTGATATATTTTTGTAACAAAGCAGTCGAACGCTTTAGCTCTCGACTGCTTTGTTGACACGCCTAAAAGTATATTCCGAATATTTTGTTTATTAATTATACAAAGCGATAATCAATGTGGAATAGGTCGTAAACAGCATAAATACCCAATAAGGCAACATTACTATGGAAGAAGGTACCGAGAACCACAGGTTCATAACCACATAAGCGGTAATCATTGCTACGGTTATAGCCGCCCAAACGAAGGCGAAAGTATAAGCGTTTCCGTAGAAGAGAATATAAGGGAATATTATGCTGAAAACGAATTGTCCGAGCCAGATAACTATCGAAGCGGTTTTAAGCGATTGCAGTTCGACGGTTCTCGTTGACATGGTAAGATACAACGCCCATCCCATAAGGAAGTATGAAACGGGCCATAAAATTATGTTTGCCAAAGGCGACGGAGTGACTTTCGAAACGACGAGATCTCCGTATCCGCCGAACATTCTGCCGATCCACTGCGCCGCGACGCCTATAATAATGGAGCCTAACACGCATGCCAAAAAGGTGCCCACCGAGGCGGATCTTGCTTTTTCGTTATTTTTGATATTTTCCATTGCTGTAAATCTCCTTATACCCTAATTGTGTGTAGGCAAAAGGAGTTTTATACTGTATGCCGTTATCAGAATAAATGGAATAAAAAGTCATTTCCGATAAGAAAAATCGACAATATAATAAGATAAACGGCGAATCCCTGAAGAGAATTCAAGGATTTTATAAGCAACTTTATCGAAAGCAATCCCGAGCAGAACGCCGCAAGAAACCCCACAAGCAAAGGCAACCAACCTATCGTTCCCATGGATTGGCGGCCGATAAGTTCCACTGCGGCGGAGCCTATTATAATGGGAATGGAAATCAAAAAACTGAAATCCGCGCTCTTCTTTCTGTCGTTTTTGAGCAATACGGATGAACATATCGTCATTCCCGAGCGTGAAATTCCCGGCATTGCGGCGAAACCTTGAGCGACTCCTATAATAAAAGAGTCGAGATAACCTATATCTTCTCTTATCTTGACGGGCTTTACGAATGCGGTGAGGGTAAGAAGCGCGGCGGTTGTCAAAAAACAATAAATAAGGTATCTGCCGTCAAATGCGGCGCGAAAGAAACCTTCGAACAGAGCCACTATTATAACGGTGGGAATGGTCGCCAATACTATTTTCAAAGTAGTCGAACTAAAAGGATGTTTGATTATCTCGAAAATTTTACTTCGCATGACGATAATTACCGCTATCAACGTGCCGAGATGAGTTATCAACTCGAACGCCAACGAATTGTTCGAAATTCCGAATATTCTTTCGGCAAGGACAAGATGCCCGCTGCTCGAGACGGGAAAAAACTCCGTCAATCCCTGCACGATTCCCAAAATCAAGGCTTCCCAAATTTTCATATTCTATTTATATGGCATAATCATCGGTGTTATACTCGGGCATGGGATAAGTTTACAAATTTTTCCGTATACTTGAAATATGCTTATTGTATTTATAAAATCCGTTGTGACATTCGTATTGGTATTTTTGGTTATCCGACTTATGGGGAAGCGTCAGCTCGGAGAAATGCAACCTTTCGAACTTGTGATAACTTTGATAATTGCCGAGGTCGCTTGTATCCCCATGAACGACCCGTATATTCCTTTTTATTACGGAGTCGTCCCGATAGTTACGCTTGCCTTTCTCGACATCTGTTTTTCTTTTATAGCGAGAAAGAGCATCAAAGCGAGAAGATTATTGTCGGGCAAGTCCATTCTCATCGTAGACAAAGACGGCATTAATTATGAGAATATGAAAAAACTCAATCTCAACGTCAACGACTTGCTCGAGGCGATACGCAGCAGCGGATATGCCGACTTGAACGAGATAGAATATGCGATATTGGAAACGAACGGCAAACTTTGCGTCGTCGAAAAGTGGTCCGATCCCACCATAGAGACTCCCGTATTGCTGCCGAGCGCGTTGATGATAGACGGAAAATGGAACGAGGACGGTATGGAACTTGCAGGCGCAGACAAAAAAACAGTGACGGAAATGCTTGCTCGCCACGGCATAACCAAGTTGAGCGATATACTCTATATGGACGTGAGACAGAACGGCACGGTTTATGTTTCTCCCAAATACGAAAAATGCTTTACCGATACCATTGAAATAAAGGGGGGAAACAACTGGTGAAAAAATTGATAACGGTCTCCGTAATGCTCGCGCTCGTTCTTTGCGCCGCAGTGAGCGAAATAATCTTCGTAAAGAATTTTTATTCCGACTTTGAAAATAAACTCGAATATCTGCAAACGCTTGTCGAAGCGTGCGACGAGACTATCGATGATCCCGAAATAGAACAAAAAGTCAACGAACTCAACGATTATTGGGAAGGACATAAAAATATAATGATGCTCATAGGCAATCACAACGTCATGCGAACCGTGGGAGATAAAGTCGTGGCATTGAAGGGAACTGTCCGAAAGGATAACGTGCCCGATACCTATGTTACGATTCTCACATTGGATAACTATATAAAAGAAATAAAGGACGACCTCATTCCTTTGGCGTCAAACGTATTTTGATATTACAAAAAAATATGATAAAAAAAATTAAAAACTCTTAAAAAACGCTTGACAAGGGGGACGAGATATGATATTATATTTAGGCTGTCCCCGAAAAGGACAGGGACATTGACAAA
>CANPVN010000041.1 GCA_947581755.1 uncultured Clostridia bacterium
TTTCAAAGTCTATTTTACACCAAGCGGATAAATTGCTTATAGTTACTTTTTCAAGTCCACTGCAATTATAGAACGCATAATGGCCTATCGACTGTACATTTTCTCCTATCGTTATACTTGTCAATCCGCTGCAACCAGAGAACGCACTACTGCCTATCGTCTGTACATTTTCTCCTATCGTTATACTTGTAAGTCCGCTGCAATCATAGAACGCACATCGTTTAATTTCGGTTATATCTGTCGGAATAACAAGATCTTTTATTTCTTCGTTATTCAAATATAAGTGGTCAGCATAATATAACGGATTGGCACTATAATTTTCAAAGTCTATTTTACACCAAGCGGATAAATTGCTTATAGTTACTTTTTCAAGTCCACTGCAATTATAGAACGCACTACTGCCTATCGTCTGTACATTTTCTCCTATCGTTATACTTGTAAGTCCGCTGCAATCATAGAACGCATGATAGCCTATCGTCTGTACATTTTCTCCTATCGTTATACTTGTCAATCCGCTGCAACCAGAGAATGCACTACTGCCTATCGTCTGTACATTTTCTCCTATCGTTATACTTGTAAGTCCGCTGCAATCATAGAACGCCCAATTGCCTATCGTCTGTACATTTTCTCCTATCGTTACACTTTCAAGTCCGCTGCAATTATAGAACGCCCAATCGTCTATCGTCTGTACATTTTCTCCTATCGTTACACTTATTAGTCCGCTGCAATCTCTGAACGCATAGTTGCCTATATTTCCACCAAGTATTGTTACCTCTTTTAATGTAGTAGGAATAAATTTAACATTTTCAGAACCAATCCTATCTACAAATAGCCCGTAAAAATAATCGTTTATAAACGGAAGCGTAATACTTTTTAGAGCAACGCAACCGCTAAATACGCTACTGCCTATCTTAGTTACCCTTGTCGGGATTTCGATATTGGTTAACTTGTCGCAATCACTGAATGCATAGTCTGCAATTTCTTTAATATCGCTTGGAATTTTACTGCTATTACTTCCGCAAACCAATCTCTTGGTCGTCTTTTCGATAAGACAATTATCAACACTTTCGAAGAAATAGTTTTTGTCGTTTACGGTAATCGTATCAAATCCGCAATAAGCGAAAGCGGCGGTTCCTATCATCTCAACTTTTTGAGGTATTTGAAGTATAGTCAATGCAGAGCAACCGTAAAAGGCATAGTTACCAATAGTTGTCACCGATTCGGGTATTTTAATGTCCTTTAATTTTTCGCAATTATAAAACGCATAATTAGCAATTTCGCTAAGTCCCGAAGGAATTTCAAATTCGCTTAAATTTGTGCAGCCGTGAAAGCGTAACTTTCGATAATCGTTACATTTCCACCAAAGACAACGCCTGTAAGATTTTTTCTTTCACGAAATGCGCCCGAGCCAATTCTGTTTATATTTTCGGGAATATTGACGACCCCGCTAAGATCTTTGGGGATAACTATGGATGTAGTAATATCATAATCGTAAATAATTCCATCGAATGATTTATATTTATTATTATTTGCGGCTACTGTAAATGCTTTTAGGCTGTCACAATTATTGAACGCATTATTATAAATATAATTTACGCTCTCGCCCAACTTTACTTCGGTCAAATTCTTACAGTTATTAAAAGCATAATTGTTGTCTATCGAAGTAACGCCATTACCCAAATTTACGGTAATTAAATTTGCGCAATTGTAAAATGCGCTATTGTTTATTTTGCCGCCATTAATTGTTACGGTTTTCAACGATTCGGGGATATAGTAATAGTAGTATTTATTCGAAACGCGATATTGATATACTGCGCCGCTTACTTCATCGGATGAATTAGATCTCAATACATATCCGAAAATATACCCAAAGACTCCTTCGTAACCGTTAGCAGTCCTGTTCTTACCTACAAAAGGTAAAGTTATTGAAGTAAGTCCATTGCAGCCAAAAAATGCTCTTGGAGCGATTTCGGTTATACTATCGGGCACAACTATGCTTGTCACCGTCTTGCCGTTAAACACATCGGGATTTATGCCTGTTACAGGATAATTCTTAGAAGTCGCTTTATCATAATAATATTGAGGAATTACAATATCCTTTTCAGTGACAGAACCAAATCCCGATAACGAATAAGTCTGTCCGTCATCATTCTGCGTAAATTCAAGTCCTTCGGTGTCTTTACTCCACCTTGCCCAAAGTTGTATGTTCTCCGCTCGCTTAGGGTCTATCTTTCTTACTTGTTCTCCGTCTCTTTCCGATGTAAACCAACCGAGGAAGTCGTAACCTTTTCTCGTTAAATCTTCTAATACTATTTCGCTGTCGTTTACGTTATAACTTGTTTTATTGTTATTAGTAGCATCCTCAACGTTGTTGTAGGTGATTGTATAACTCTTTAACTGCCACCTTGCCCAGAGTTGTATATTCTCCGCTCCTTGCGTGTCTATCTTTCTTACTTGTTCTCCGTTCGTTTCTTCGGTGAACCAACCGAGGAAGTCGTAACCTTTTCTCGTTAAATCTTCTAATACTATTTCGCTGTCGTTTACGTTATAACTTGTTTTATTGTTATTAGTAGCGTCTTCAACGTTGTTGTAGGTGATTGTATAACTCTTTAACTGCCACCTTGCCCAAAGTTGTATATTCTCCGCACGCTTAGGGTCTATCTTCCTTACTTGCTCTCCTTGAGTTTCTTCGGTGAACCAACCGAGGAAGTCATAGCCTTTTCTCGTTAAGTCTTCCAATACTATTTCATTGTCGTTTATGTTATAACTTGTTTTATTGTTATTAATAGCGTCCTCAACGTTATTATAGGTGATTGTATAAGATTTAATTTGCCACCTTGCCCAGAGTTGTATGTTCTCTGCTCTTTGCGTATCTATCTTTCTTACTTGTTCTCCGTCTCTTTCAGATGTGAACCAGCCGAGGAAGTCATAACCTTTTCTCGTTAAATCTTCCAATACTATTTCACTGTCGTTTACGTTATAACTCGTCTTATTGTTATTAATAGCGTCCTCAACGTTATTGTAAGTGATTGTATATGTAATTGCTTTCCAACTTGCGACAAAAGAAACGTTACTCGTTACAGTGTATTGAGTATTCGCCTTGTATAATTGATCGCCATTAATTTTCCAACCTTCAAAATCATACCCTTTTTTGGTCGCTTCGGGCAAATTGATACTTTCACCCTCTTTTACCTTTCTTTGTTCTATTTTATCTCCGCCTTGAGTATCAAAACTAACTGTATATTCGGCTTTTTCATCGGGCTTGGGAGTTTGTCCCTCGCCGTCGGGTTGTTCGGTCTGTGCGCCGCCGTTGCCCGTGCTTCCACCGTTATCGGGCTTTCCTTCTCCGCATGCGGCAAAGGAAAATACGCTGCATATCAAGCAGAGTATGGCTGCAATCGTCATTAAAATCTTCTTCATAAAAAATCTCCTTAAGCAAATATTTTTATGTATATTTTTAGTTCCGAAAAGTACATCAAATAATATAATTGATGAACTATTTGTAAGGAAGAAGCAGATAAAAAAATATATGACGGCATTTTTTCGGGTGAAAATTGTCGATTTTATGTCTAATCATATTAAAATGCTTGCAATTTGTCTTTTTAAGTAGTAAAATATAGAGGAAAAAGTTCATCAATTATATTAATTGATGAACTTTTTTTATGCCTTTTTATGGCTTATTGAAGCAACTTTCCGAGGCGGTTCATCATCTCGGATTTATGCTCCATAAGCGAATGTGTGTATGTATTCAGTGTAACTGTCGGGTTCTTGTGCCCGAGTATTTCGGACAAGGTCTTTACGTCCATTCCGCACTCTATCGCGCGAGTTGCAAAGGTATGACGGAGCGCATGAAAGCCTCTATGCGGTATATCGAGTTTTTTAAGCAAATTCGCAAATAACTTTTGATAACTGCGCACATATACGACTCTTTTCTCATCGGAAACCACATACTCCGACGAGCTTTTTCTTTTTATCTCTTTTAGTTTCGGGAGTAGTTGTTTGGGAATCGGAATCACTCTGTTCGACGTCCTTGTTTTAGGCTTATCCGTTGATCGTGTCATACCGCCGCCGCTCCCGTCGTGACAAGTCTTGCTTACCGTAAGCAGTCCTTTGTTGAAATCAATATCGCTCCAAGTAAGCGCAAGTAATTCTCCTATTCGCAATCCCGTATAAAGACACAGAACTATGCCGAACAACTTGTTCTTTTTGCTACCCATTACCGCATTTTCTATCTTCTTTTGTTCGCTCGCAGTAAAGCACTCTATTTTCTTTCCCTCTTGTTTGGGACGGCGCAACTTATCCATGTCGTAAACCTGTTTCAGTCCAAGCGTTACGGCGGTTTTTAGCGAACTCTTTATTATGCTTATAACTCCGTTTACAAAGCTCGATGACAGTCCTTTGCCTGTTTTGGTATTGCCCTCGGTTGAAAGTTCGTTTATGTAACGCTGCAAAACCATGGGCGTAAGATCGTCAAGTTCATCGTCACCGAGTTTGGGTGAAATGTGCGCCTTTATCGTCTGCGAATATCGCTCAAATGTTCGTTCTTTTGTTGTGGGTTTTATATAGCTATCAAGCCACTCGTCGAGCCAATCTTTGTATTTCATAATAATCTCCTTATAAAATACAAAAAGAACTCGGATTTTAAGAATTTCTCCGAGTTCTTTTTTATGTCCTATGAAATTTGATTATTTTCTGTATACGCCGCATTCTATTGCTTTTTGTTTGACTGCTTCGGACACCGCAGGTACGACGCGAGGATCGTTAAACAGAGGCACTATCTTTTCACGGGAAAGTTCGTCGTCTTTCAAAACATTGGCAAGCGCGTATGAAGCGGCTACTTTCATTTCTTCGTTTATCTTGGTTGCCTTTGCATCGAGGGCTCCGCGAAAAATTCCGGGAAAGGCAAGACAGTTGTTGATTTGATTGGGATAGTCGCTCCTTCCCGTGCCGACAATAAACGCTCCGCCTTTCTTCGCTTCATCGGGAGTTATCTCGGGAACGGGGTTTGCCATGGCAAAGATAATCGGTTGATTATTCATGGTTTTTACCATATCGGCATTCAATAGCCCGGGCGCAGACACTCCGATAAATACGTCCGCTCCGACAAGAATTTCCGAAAGTTCTTTTTCGCCGCGCTCGGGAGAAGAATATATTCCTCCGTCAAGCAATTCTTTTATTAAAAAGTTGTATTTTTCGTAATCGGTGTTATTTACAACGCCGAATTTATTATAACCGTAGATTTTACCCGCGCCGAGTCTCTTTAAGTGTTTTGCTATACTCGAGCCTGCCGCGCCCGTTCCGCTTATAACGAACTTCATATCGGAAAGACTTCTGCCGGTAAGTCGGCATACATTGATAAGCGCGGCGCCGACTATTATTGCCGTACCGTGTTGATCGTCATGAAATACGGGAATATCGAGTTCCTTTATAAGTCTCCGCTCTATTTCCACGCAACGAGGCGCAGAAATGTCTTCTAAATTTATCGCGCCGAATGTAGGCGCTATATATTTACAAACTTTGATTATCTCTTCGGGATCCTGAGTATCTATACATAAAGGAAAAGAATCGATACCGGCAAGTTCCTTCATCAATATTGCCTTGCCTTCCATGACGGGCATGGCGGCAAGCGCGCCTATATTGCCGAGTCCCAAAACGGCGGAACCATCGCTCAATACGCATACGGTATTGGATTTTGTCGTATATTTGTAAACCGACTCGGGATTTTCCTTGATTCTGAGACATGGTTCGGCAACGCCCGGAGTATAAGCGACAGACAAATCTTCGGCGGTCTTTAACGGAACTTTGGATACAACTTCGAGTTTACCGCGATGTTCTTCGTGTAATTGCAATGCTTTTTCTTTAATATTCATTTGAAAATACTTTCTCCTTTTATGTCATAAGCCACGGTCACGGGAAAATCCTCAACCGTCAATTTTTTTATGGATTCGCAACCAAGTTCGGGAAAAGCAACCACTTCACAAGATTTTATCGCATCCGAAAGCAATGCTCCGCAACCGCCCGTCGCTATAAAATAAATAATTCCGTCTCTCATGAATGTCTCTCTTGCTTTATCGCTTCGCTCGCCTTTTCCGATTACGGCTCTGACTCCGATTTGTCGCATCATAGAAGCGTAAGCGTCCATTCTTGCCGAAGTAGTGGGTCCTATAGAGCCGATAACTCGTCCCGGAGGGGTATCGGTAGGTCCTGCATAATAAATCACCGCGCCGGAAAAATCAAAAGGCAGTTTTTCTCCGCTATCGAGAAGATTCTTTATTTCTTTGTGAGCGGCGTCCCGCGCCGTGCAAATGGTTCCCGTAAGCAACACTCTGTCTCCGACTTTCAGTGTTTTCAAAACTGAGGAACTGTCGGGAGTATCGAGATTCAACTTTATCATAATATCACCTCCGCATGCCTTGCCGCATGACACATCAAACTTACAGCCACAGGTAACGACGCTATATGACAAGGATAAGCCTCGACTTTTACCGCAAGCGCAGTCGTCTTGCCGCCGAGTCCCATTGCTCCGATCCCCAAATTATTGATTTTCTCGTACAAAGAAACTTCGAGTTCGGCAAGAGATCGCACGGGATTCGTGTCTGTTAAATCGCGTAAAAGAGCGCGCTTGCTCAATAAAGCGCATTCTTCCAAATCTCCGCCTATACCGACACCTACAATCAAGGGAGGACATGCTTTACCTCCCGCTTTCTTGACTGTTTCAACAACAAAATCTACAATACCCGATATACCGTCGGCAGGTGCCAACATTTTGAGCGCGCCCATATTCTCGCTGCCCGCGCCTTTGGGACATAAAGTAATTTTTACACTGTCGCCTTTTACAAGCTTTACATGAAATATCGCGGGAGTATTGTCCCCTGTATTCTTGCGTTCTATCGGAGATTTTACCACGCTTTTACGAAGATATTCATCTTTATACGCCTTGGAAATTGCGGCATTTATCGTACTTTCGAAGTCGCAATCCAAAAACACCTCGTTGCCGATTTCGGCAAAAACAATAACTATGCCCGTGTCCTGACAAAGAGGAATATGCTTTGCGCGGGAAATATCTATATTTTGCAAAATATCGTTCAGTGTGTCTTTTGCTACACCCTGCTCGTTTTTATAGGCATTGCGAAGAGCGCTTTCAACATTCTTATCAACATCGAAACACATCTTTGAGGCGGCTTTATATACCGCATCTTCAAGTTGCGCGGAAGATATAATTTTCATAATATTACCTGCAAATTTATTTTGTAATTATTTTATCAAAAAAAGTCGATTATGTCAATCGAGTATATATTTTATTGTCCGAGAATCCTTCTTGTTCCTTCTGTCGGCTTTATTCTTCCAATACAAGCTCATCGTCTAAGTCGGAATAAAATATCGCTTCATCCTCAGTAGATTTTATATCGCGTTTTATGAGTTTTTTATCGATAAGAGCCGCCACTCCTTCAAAGGGCATATAATAATCCTCGGAAACATGTTCTACGCGTTTTGCACTCCTTTTGTCCATCATCTGCTGTATAAGTTCGAATGCGTACTTTACTCGGTGTTCGTTCTTTATCCTGTACATACAAGGAGTATCGGCGTATGAACGATTTACCGACACATCCTCGAGTTTGTACTTGCTGTCGGCATATTCCGCATAATCCAGCGCAAGAAAGAGACACAAGGTCTTGCCGCGAAAACCAAATTTTGCCACAACATCTTTATTTAGCTTATAAGTCTCTTTTTTCCAACTTATCCTGTCTTTTACATTGCGATATGAAAGCAACTCGTTCTTTATTTTGGAATACCACTTTTTGGTATTGTCATCGGACTGAATCAAACGCGCCAAAAAACTGCGATCGTATCTCAAAATTCCATCATCCACGGAGTCCTCTTCAAGTAAAATACTCGCCTGAATGAAATTGTCCTCCTTCTTGGGTTGCTCCACGGAGTCGGGCTGTTTTTTCGATTGCACCGACAAGGGAGTTTTCGTCTCTTCCGCCGAGTCTGGCTGTTCCTTAGAAAGTGATTGAGACTCGGGTTGCGACTGCGGTTCGGGCTGCGGTTCGGGTTTTATGATATTGATAGCATATTCCGCGCTTTTTTCGGCATAAGTTACCACTACCGAATGAGTCCCGACTTCATTCATATCGGGAATTTGAAAGTTATAATCGAAAACTCGTTCGATAGAAGGATCTGCGCTATAGTTGGCGGTAACGATCAAGCCATCTGCGTTGAATTTTTCACCGACAAAAAACTCTCGACGTACTCTGTCAGTATTCAGCGTTATATCTTTAAATTTTCTGAGTTTTTTAATGATTATGGGATAGGTCTGTCGGAAATCTCCGCAGTGAACGGTTACCTCGACACTGCCTTCCGCAGACATATCGGGCATATCGACCCTATAGTTATAAACAGCCTCGCTCACAGGCTCTGTTTTATAATGAGCGACAACTTTTATGCCGCTATAATCAAAGGGTTCGTTTTCAAAGAACTCCCTCTTTACCGAACTTAAATCAAGCGCAAGATATAATAAGTCATGCTTGGGCTGCTCGACAGGCTTTTCGGGTTTTTCGATCACTATCGTATAAGTTACATTGAACCCGCCGTAAGCTACATTTATCAAAGGGCTGCCTGCTTCGTATAAAATCGGTATATCTATCTTATAATCGGTTACGAGTTCAGTTTCGGGAGCTTCGTTGTAAAGCGCATTCACGATCAATCCGTCGTAATCGAATTGCTCTCCGACCTTAAATATTCTCTTTACTTGCGAAACATCTACCGTTATTCCCAATAGTTTTCTTTCTTTTGCAACCTCGGGTAGGGAATGAGTCGATACCGCCTTTTTCTTTTTGTCAAACACAAACTTTTTCAGCATAAAACCGACAAGCAATGCCAAGCAAATGACGACTACGGAAATTTGAACTACCATCAGAATAAAGAGAGATTCGGGTATTTTTCCATCGCTGCCGATTCCGATAGCGTTGATTATTGATTCCGACATAAGATTATTCTCCTTTTTGTTTTAGATTGCATATATCTATAAGATTCATCATTTTGGAAATTCCTTCGGGAAGGTCTTTGCTTCTTACGAGTTCGTTATTCTCGTCGATTGTCAAATAAGTTATATCGTCATCCTCTTCGGAATAACTTTTTCCTTCTCGCGGAGAAAAAATCCAAGCGACTACGCCATGAGTATCGGAAATCTCCTCGGAAGTGCCATAAGCGTGGCGTAAAGCAAAATTTATTGCCGCGCTTGTATCATAAGCAAATTTGCTTTTATCAAAAGAGTCCTCACCGTCCCACAACGCCAATAATATATGGCTGCGAATTGCCATATTTATTGCTTGTTGTCTGTACAAATAATTTTGCGTGTCGGCGGACAATATCGTCGCCTCTTCTATATCGGCAGCAAGATATTCCATCGCCATATCGTATTTTTCTATCTCTTGGAATTTGCTCTTACCTTCTGCGGAAAAACAATTTGCAAATTCTTCTCTCGGCATAGGTAAAACAATATGTAATGCCACTCCGCATTCTATAGCAGCCTCGGCGCAAAGCATATCGCCGCCCTCTGCAACAGAATTTAACATGATTATCGGCGTACTCGGAAAACGCGTTTGCAAATCGGCTATAAATTCCTTTACTCTCGCTTTTATGCGATTTTTGCACCGAGTTGGAATATCTCGATGAGCGGATACCCCTATTACGATAGGCGTAAAATACTTTTCTTCGATTCCCATATCTTATCTCCGAAAGAAATTGTCGCTTATTTTTTTTACAACAAAAAGAGCTTTATAGAGCCCTCTCTATTATAAATAACATTATACCATAAAATTAATAATTTGTCCATGATTATTCAAACATTGAGCTCCTTTTTATTCGATCGGACGCTTGAAATTTTAAGCCAAAATATCGTCGAAAAAGCAACTTTTATTACGCAAGTCCTTATATCCCGAAACGAAATTTGTTCATAAAATATATTCATTATCAATATCTTAATTACACAAAAACTTTTCAAAATCAATTGACTTTATAGGGTATCTTTGGTATTATAAATAGCGGTAAAATCAAATAAGCTTCCGTAGTTAAATGGATATAATAAACCCCTCCTAAGGGTTAGTTATGGGTTCGATTCCCGTCGGGAGTACCAAATGATAATAATCCGAACCTTGTAGCCTCTTGGCAACGGGTTCGGATTTATCATTTTTGTCAAGAAAATTACAGCGAGAGCAGAATTTTTTTATTGAAGAATTTCTTTTATTTTAGCAATCGTCTCATCAAAACAGTACACCTCTTTATTGAATAAAATAAAAGGACCATCATTATCTGTAATGTACATATAAAAATCAAAATTGTTTTCTTTTCCGTATTGATATTGTTTCAGTTCAAGATCTTCATAATATACGAATAATTCTATTGATGTTTCGTCATAGTCAACGCATTCCAAAAGTTTGATCAAATTATTTTTTGACAATTTAAACAGTAATATAATGACCTTCTTTTCTTCGTTAATCAACATATCTATCGAAGGAAAAAATGCTTTAATGCTTTTTGCAATTTCCTTATTTTTACTTGTTAGTTTAACACTAAAATTTACCGAAAATATGCCTGCGATTTTTTGTATTTTGTTCCTAACCTTTTCTTCCGACAAATCATAACAAGAGGGAAACAATATAAATACTCTATTATTCTTTTGTTTTGATATATATAATTTTTTTACACACATATAGAATTCTCCTTCGACAGCCCCCTCATTGTGATAAAAACTATTATAGATGGCTTTCTACTGCTTTAATAACATTACTTGATTATATGTAGGAGAATATAAGACCTTAGCTTGCCCATTATGCTTAAAGCAATATTTAACATAATAGTTATTAAATCCCGTTACACAATTGCCCTGTTCCGATATAAAAGCGTATTCTCTTCCATTAAATTTAAATCTTACGATAATTCGATAAGGGTTTTTTAATACCCGATATTCTTTTATCCTGCACAAAGTTGCATCAACAATAACTGCGTCTTGAATCCATTGAGTAACTTTGTTTTTCAATACTTTATCTTTCACTATTAAGTATACATAAAGGATATGAAGACCTCCATTGAAACAATTCACTGCTATTATTGCAAATATTGTATCAGCATCCAAACTCATATAGCCTAAACTAATCGTTACAATGGTAACAAGTGGCAAAAGAAAAGACCAAAAAAAACCAAACCAAATTATGAATTTCCTAATCCCATATAAAAGAACACCTTGTTCTAAAGAGGCTGAAACCTCATCTATATTGAAGTTCTTCATATAAGCAACCACCTTAACATTTCTACTCGAATTTCTTCGTTTCCAGATACCAAGTTCATGAACATTTTTTGCGTTTATCTTGCTATTATATTTTATTGTATTTTAGCATTTTTTTCTATAAGTGTCAATACTTACATTCTTTAAAAAAAGATCCACGGTAGCTCTGCGGATCTTAATTAGTTTGATTGTTTCTATTCCATAGGTTTTATCATAGTCTCGATGAAAGAGATTTCATCGGGGCTTAAATTATATTTTGCATAGAGCTGTTT
>CANPVN010000042.1 GCA_947581755.1 uncultured Clostridia bacterium
TTTTTGCGGACGATTGCTCCTCTTTCGCCAAAAAGGTAAACTTTTTGACGAGGTAAGAAAAAGGTTAGATTGATTGGTGACAGCTCCCCTTATTTGAAATGCTACGCATTCCAAACAAAGGGAGCCAAGGGGTTGTGGGAGTAAAGAGGAGCCAAGGATGGCAAAGAAAAAGCCGCCAAAGGGTGGCCAAGGGGTTGCGGGAATCAAAGGGAGCCAAGGGAAATACAAATCCCCACGAACGCAGAGGTAACATTAAAATTAACCCTCTTTACCTTTCACCTCAATTTTTTCAGCCGAAAAAAAAGGGGGCTGCCGCCCCCTCTTTGGTTATTAAGTATTTATCCTTTGATTTTTTTAATTGTTATCAGTCGCGCTATTTCAACGCCGAGTGTCAATAGACTCATTATAAATATTACTATGGGCGCGACGAATGAAAATGAAACTTTGTCCTTCCCCAATGAAGATTCTTCAAAGAGAATGTCCTTGAAATAATTATTTGCCACTATGATACATACAAGAGAGAATAATGACAAACCGACAAGAAGGATACTTAAAGCAAATTGCGCTTTATTCGTTTGATTGTAGATTATTGTCTTTATGGCTTTTGAAATATAAACCAATCCTATTACCAAAACTGCGCAAGCGATTATAAATCCAATTATGGAAAATATCATAATCTCTTGAGCATTTTCGATGCCGCTATCAATCCACAACGCGCTTCTGCCGAACAATGAGAAGGGACCATACCCTATTGACAAATCATAACCGTCATAATACCCCGTCAATGAAATCGTCGCAAAAGGTTTTGCGAACATCGCCGCAAGAACTATCATTAAAACGATCCCGACGACCGACAGACCCGAATTCAATAAATAACGAGCGTTAAATCGTTTTTTATCGGACAATAACGAAAAGACAATCATAAGAGCCAAGGATATACCGCCTATTACGAAACCCGCTATCGTCGCGCCGTTGAATCTTGTATTTAATCGGCTCAATTCATTAACCACCTCTTTGGGAACGTTATATCCCATGATTTCTACCGACAAGGTGTGAATAAAGAACAATCCCGTAACACCTGCAACAAAAGCAAAAAATGCTATTAAACTCAGATTTATTCCCGCCTTATCGCCTTTTTTTGTAATCACCGTTACGTTGCGGACAATTGACATTATCGAGAATACCATTACCGTAACCAATGTGGCAACACTAATCAATAGTCCCAATATTATTCTTATGTATACTGTCGCATTATACGCATCGAAAGATTCGGGTAAAGTCGATATTTCTTTCCAAGCGTCGTCGAAGTAGTAAAAGAGGTTGATTTTTTGCGACGCCGAGGTTGTGACATTCATTCCGCTTTTGCATCCCATAAAAATCGTAAATATTATCGTTATTACAGCCAAAAAAACAGACGTCGCAAGCGTAGCCACACTCATTACCTTTTGCAACGAAAGAAGTTTTTGCTTTTTATCGGACGCCCCTTTTTCGTTCTCGGCTTTTTCTCCGCATTGAGGACAAAAAACAGCGTTCTCCTTCAATAGCGTTCCACATTTTTTACATCTTCGTTCGTCACTCAATTCCGCTCCGCACATATTGCAAAATTTCGTGCCGTCTTTGTTTTCGGCATTGCAATATTTACATTTTATAATTTTCTCTCCACAATCTCCGCCGCAAAAGTCGCTTTCGGAACCTCTTTCAATACTCTCGACTCTTTCTCCGCATTGAGGACAAAAAACATCGTTCTCCTTCAATAGCGTTCCGCATTTTTTACATCTTCGTTCGTCACTCAATTCCGCTCCGCACATATTGCAAAATTTTGCGCCGTCTTTGTTTTCGGCATTGCAATATTTACATTTTTTCATAATTTTTACCTCCTTTTGCATTATACTCCCATTATTATGGGAAGTCAAGTAATTTTCCCATTTTTGTGGGAAAATATTGACATGAATAATTCCTTTCCCGAACGATTAAAAGAACTCCGACAAGAAAAGAATATCGGACAAATTCAACTTGCAAAAGAACTCGACGTAGGTAAATCCATTATCAGCCTGTGGGAACGAGGAGAATGCGAACCGACTCTCTCAAAACTGATAGCGATTGCGAAATTTTTCGAAGTATCTATCGATTATCTCGCAGGCATCGAAAACTAACCGCACTTCTAAACGACACTGCATAAGGTGGGATTAATCTTTATCCCTTCAGGCAGCGTGACGCTGCATCCATAGTCGCGAGTTACTTAATTACTAATTCAAAGTTGGTTTCCGCGTTCAAAGGTTGTACTAATATCTAATAAATAATGCCCTTGACCTTAAAGGCGTCGCGGAGGTTCGGAACCCCGTCGCAAGGGTTCCGACGCCTTTTGGTTACTTTTCAGCGCATGAAAAGTAACATTATCCAAGTATTTTAATACGGAAACTTTTAATTAAACTTAATTAGTTTATTTCCGATTCCCAAATAAAAGGTCTAATTATTATAACAATCCCTTCAGGCAGCGTGACGCTGCACCCATAGTCGCGAGTTACTTAATTACTAATTCAAAGTTGGTTTCCGCGTTCAAAGGTTGTACTAATATCTAATAAATAATGCCCTTGACCTTAAAGGCGTCGCGGAGGTTCGGAACCCCGTCGCAAGGGTTCCGACGCCTTTTGGTTACTTTTCAGCGCATGAAAAGTAACATTATCCAAGTATTTTAATACGGAAACTTTTAATAGAACTTAATTAGTTTATTTCCAACTCTAAAAAAATAAAGAAAAAATTTTTTTATTTTACAAAAATCCATATCCCAACATCCCCAATCCTGCGGCAATGACTATCAATGCGATGGGGTGGAGTTTGGGCTTTTTCAAAAGGCTGAGAATAAAAATTATCGCAAAAATTCCAAGTCCTATAAAGTCGATATTCGCAAAACTCGATATATCGGCTATTGTCACTTCGGAGAACAGCGTGGTTATTGCTATCGAGACGAAGGCGTAGGCTATGAGACCTATGACTGCGGGGCGAAGTCCCGAGAAGATGTCTCGCATAATGCGCGTATCCATGAGTTTTTTGAAAAATACGGCTATCAAAAAGATTATTATAAGCGAAGGCAAGACGACTCCCACTGTAGCGCATATTGCGCCCAACGCGCCAAAGCCGCCCGCCGCGCGCGCCGCCTGAGTTCCCACAAAGGTAGCGATGTTTATCGCGAAGGGGCCCGGGGTAGATTCCGAAATCGCTATAAAATCGACGAGCATATTATCCGAGAGCCAGCCGTTTGCTATCACCTCGTCCGAGATGAGGGGAATCATGGCGTAGCCTCCGCCTATCGTAAACAGTCCTATTTTGAAAAACGTAAAAAACAGTTTGAGATATATCATTGTTTTTTCTTTGCCTCCCAAACTCTCTTTACAAAATTATATACAAGTCCCAACGCGCCGAAAATGAGCAGCACGATTACAACGTCGAGTTTTGTGAAAAAGCACAACAAAAAGGCTCCTATTATCGCGATGATCGCGAACACCGTTCTCTCCGTTTTCTTCAAAAGTTTTATGACGGCGTTGAGAATGAGTACCAATACCGCGGCGCGAATACCTCTGAAAGCGTAAGACACCCATTTGAGCGCGATAAACTCGGTTATAAAGGATGAAATCGCATAGATTATGATAAACGACGGCATCACAACGCCTATCGTAGCGAAAATCGCTCCCAAAAGTCCCGCTTGTTTTGTTCCGATATACGTTGCCATATTTATGGCTATGGCTCCGGGGGTGGACTCGGCGATAGCCACTATCTCGAGCATTTCATCCGAGGTTATCCATTTTTTCTTTTCGACGACTTCTCGCTCTATCAACGAAATCATCGCGTATCCCCCGCCGAAACAGATAATTCCCATTTTGAAAAAGGTCAGAAACAACTTCAACGAGGCGATAAAACGCTCCTTTAACGGCATTTTTCGCCTTTTGCCGCTATTGTCGTCCTGCTCCGCAACGCCGCCGCATTCCGCAACGCGTTCCTCTTGTTCGGGAGATTTTTCTCTTATCTTTTCCGCGTCTTTTATCTCTTTTTCTTCGCCGTCCGCAACAGCGACGGGAGTTTCTTCCGCCTCGAAAGCGTTATCGCAAACCTCTCTCTCTGCGTCGAGTCGGGCATTTGTATTTTCCTCGGCGGAGATATTCTCGGCGGGCGGGCGTCGGGCTTCCGAACTACCCTTTACGATACGAATTTTGTTGTCGCGTTTTCTTTTCATCGGATTTATTATATTATATCCGAGCGCAATAGTCAAATTTTCAAAAACCAATAACAAAAAATATTGCCGAAATTGTTGCTTAAACTTTTGAAATATGAGATACTGATAATATGAGAATACCGAAAACCACAAAAGTCATATTGTGCGACCTTGACGGAACGATATACCTATCCGACACGCCGATAAAAGGCGCAGTCGAGGCGGTAGAAAGAATGAGAAAAAAAAGCAGAGTCCTTTTTTTGACAAACAACTCCTCTGTTACGGCTTCTCACTATATAAAAAAATTGGCTTCGATGGGCATAACCGCACGCAGAGATGACATTGTCACCTCGGGCGACGTCGCGGCGGATTTTATAAAACGCAATTTCCCTCGCGCAAAGTTATTTATTCTCGGCACACACGACTTCTCGGCGGAGTTTTCCTCTTTCGGGCTGTCTCAAAGCGACGATCCCGATACCGTACTTGTAGCCTTCGATACCGAACTGACTTACGCAAAACTCGAGTACGCATGCGACCTTATCCGCAACGGCGCGAGATATATCGCGACTCATTGCGACCTCAACTGCCCCAAAGAAGGCGGTTTCAAGCCCGACGTAGGCTCTTTTATCGCGCTTATAGAAAAGAGTACGGGACGCAAACCCGACTTTATCTGCGGCAAGCCCGACAAGATAATGGCGGAATATATACAAAACCATACAAAGGCAAGAGCCGACGAAACTATGATGATAGGCGACAGGCTTTATACCGATATGAAATTCGCTTGGGATTCGGGATTTGTCTCGTGCCTTGTGCTGAGCGGCGAGACTACCGCACAAGAAGCAAAAAAAGCGACGGTCGATTTCACGATAGGCTCCGTTGCCGAACTTGAATGAAAGGAGAAAAACATTATGGAAAATCAAAAAACGGATATCTTAATAGTCGGAGCGGGCCCCGCGGGCATTACCGCCGCTATCTACGCCTTGAGAGCGGGACTTAAAGTACGAATATTCGACGGAGGACTTGCGGGCGGAACTCTCAATTCTCTGAAAAGAATAGAGAACTATCCGGGGTTTGCCTCAATAGAAGGCGCAACGCTCGCCTCGGAAATGACTCGCCAACTTGACTCGTTCGGCGGGAAAATCGAGCCTCACTATATAAGCGCGATAATTCCCAACTCCCCTCTTATGGCGATTTTCGGCACGGATATAGTCGAGGCGGACTATGTCGTTCTCGCAACGGGCTTGAAACGAAACAAACCTCAATTCGCGCTGCCCTTCGAGGGAAAAGGCGTAAGTTATTGCGCGGTCTGCGACGGCAACTTCTACAAGGATAAACCCGTCGCCGTCATCGGAGACGGTCACGCCGCTTTCGAGGACGCCGCCTATCTCGCGGGAATAGCGAAAAAAGTCTTTCTGATAACAACAAATACTTCTCTTGCCGCTCCCGAGGGAGTGGAAAAACATATAGGCAAAGTACTCTCGCTCGGCGGAGACTCCAAAGTCGAGAGCATGACGTATTCCGACGGTCAATCTCATTCTCTGTCCGTCGAAGGCGTGTTCATCGCAACGGGAGCAACGGGCGCAAACGAAATAGTAAAACTCGATACCCAAAACGGCTTTATAATCACCGATGACAAAGGCTTGACGAGCAACGACAAAATCTATGCCGTAGGCGATGTGGTAAAGGGCAGCCTCAAACAAATAGTCTCGGCATGCTCCGCAGGCGCAATCGCCGCTTCGGACATAATAAAGCGCATAAAAAACGCCTGAATATAAAAAACATCGTCTCTTTCGGAATTTTTTATAAGTCCATTCCGTTGCCTCGGGGCAAATCTCCCCTTTCGTCGTCTCATAAAACGATTTTATCTTATACAAAAAACCGCATATAACGGCACCGATTTTATTCCGTTCTCGAAACCGAAGTTTTTACCCGAAATCCTTATGACATACGGAGAGGGATACTTTGACGAAAAAACGTTCAGACTTCGGGAACGCACATTGACGCTTGATTTACATTCTATGGGAATCGCATATTCTTTCTGTTGTATGACAAAATCCACTTCCGCAGAATACTCCGAAGCCCAATAGTACAATTTTACATTGTTCGAGGCAAGTTGCTGAGCCACGTAATTTTCGGTGACGGCGCCCTTCGCCTCACCTCCGAAATTTATATCGGCTAAAACGGCGGCGTAAGGAACGGACATTTTCGCGGTCAATAACCCGACGTCCGACATATATATCTTAAAACTCGACTCGTCCGCATAAAAAGCGAGAGGAATTTTTCCTTCGTTTGCCTTTTCGCACTTCAATGCAACGCCCGCTTGCAAGAGCCGATTTATACTGTCCTCGTATTGACGACACCTTGCTCCGCTTTTTATATTTTTGTATTGAAATTTCTTATTTTCCCGCGCCAACTGCGAAGGAATACTGTTGAAAGTCGCAGCATGACGTATTGCTTCGGCTCTTGTCGCATATTTGGACATATCCGAGGAATAATCGTCGAATATGTTGTTCTGTTTCACGCGCACAAAATCAAGATCGTTTTTTTCGATATACTCAGAAACACATTCGGGCATCCCGCCCACCAACAAATAAGTTTTGTATAAATTCATCGCTTTTTCGTGCAACGGCAAAGGCAACGGCTCGTTGCTTTCAAAAGACTTCTCCGTAATTTGCAACAACAATTCGTTCCCCGTCGCCAAAAGAAATTCGTAAAAATTCATCGGATACATTTGCAGACTTTGAGTCTTTCCGACGGGAAAGGAAATGTTTTCTCGGTTGACGGATACTCCGAGCAGACTGCCCGCCGCAACGATATGATATTGCGGCGCATTTTCGCAAAAATATTTCAACGCCGTAACCGCTCTCGGAAGAGCCTGAATTTCATCGAAGAAAATCAAAGTTTGCTCGGGCATAATGCTTTTCCCCGACAACGCCGAAAGTTCTATCAATATCCTGTTGACATCGAAATCCTTTTCGAAAACCGCGCTCAACGGCGAATTGTTTTCAAAGTTGAAATACACCATATCGGCATAATTTTCTTTGCCGAACTTCAATATCGAATAAGTCTTTCCCACTTGCCTTGCGCCGTATATAATCAGCGGCTTTTTCTTGGGATCACTCTTCCATGCCGATAAATCATTTTCAATCCGTCGCCTCATCTTTTTTTTGCCCTCCTCACTCCTATATTAGCATATTTTAAGAGTTAAGTCAAGAAAATGTGCAGATTTGATACACTTTTTGCTACTTAAAATGTGCAAAAGTCGGCAAACCCTTTGTTTTTCCGCTTACAAAATTTTTGCTTAACAGGCGTTGATTTGCCTCCGAAAAAGGGCGCCTTTAGGTATTGTGAGAGTAAAATATTATCTTGTCAGAAGGCGTTTGACTTGAATCTTTTGCTCTTGAGTCAAGCGGAAACTGTCGCGGCATTTCCCGACGGTCATTTTTCGGATCTCGGGTGAAAAGGAATGGCTTTTCATAAATTCCGTCGTTGTCTCATAGTGTTTTGCGAACGCGGTAGCCAAAGCCCAAGCGATCGCCATATCGCAGTAATAATCCCCGCTTTTTATCGAATACAAGGTATTCAAAGTCTCGTTTATACAATCGCAAGTCAAGCGAAAATCCATATTGAAAACCGCAACGGCGCGTCTTATAAAGACATTTTCGGAGTCGGTAAGGCGGGAAAAACGTTCGTTGAACTCTTGGTTATACTTTTTTCCGTAAACAAAGCCCGAAAAAAAGCAATCGATATGCGCCCAATTATCGCACAGCCCGAGATACTCCGCAGTCATCTCCCACAGTTTGTCGAAATCGGCTTTTACATAATTCAGCATGAGTCCTTTCAAAAGCACGCTTTCGAAGGAGTCGGGTGGCATGCGGAAAAAAACCTCTTCCGCTCTGCCGCGATACTCTCGGGCAAGTTTCCTCAGCGCGGGAATGGAAACGCCGACAAAGGGATATTCGGAAGCGATGATTTTTTTGTTATATGTCTTTATATTTTCTTTGGCTTTTTGCGTCAATTCGTTTTGTATTTCACGCGTTATTTCATTCATATTTTGATACCCCATGCCGCTTAAATCAAAAGAGAAAGGCACAATCCGCCGAGAGCGGCAAACAGCGTGGGAAGCCCCACCGTTACGCCTATTTTGAGAAAATCGAGATAGCCGTACTTTATGCCGTTGACTTTGAGGATAGAGCCGAACATTATGCCTGCGAGCGCGCCTATAGGAGTAAAGAACGCGCCGAGATTGGAACCTATGACGGTAGCGAACATTGCGGACAAAGCGGCTTTTCCGCTCAACGCGCTTATTATCGAGGAGAACAGCACGCTCATGGGGATATTGTTTATGAGATTTGCCGATAAAAACGACGCTACTCCGTACTTGACGACGGCAAAATCGCTGCCCATAAAAGAGGCTATCGCGGCGGTGACTCCGTTTTGCTCGAGAGCGATTATTATGACGAACATGGAAATCATAAAGGGAATCAAGGGATAAGGCGCGCGTTTGAGACAGCCCAACAACGCCTTGGGCGGCTTTTTGCGAAACAGAGATATTGCGCCCGTTATTAAAAATAACAGCGCCATTGCGCACAGAGAGACTATCCACATCTCTACCTTTATGTAGGACGAGATTGCCAAAATAAGCGTACAGGCTCCGAGACAGGCAAGCCCCACTCCGAGCAGAGTTTTGTCTTTTATTATCGCCGCGGTCTCTACGCTCTCTATGGGCGTCGAGAGTTTTTTACGGAACAGCAAAAACAACATTCCGAAAGCGACGACGCCCGCAAAGAGCGCGGGAATGAAACTGACTTTGAGATAGGACAAAAAGTCTATGCCGTACGCAGTCGCCAAATAAATATTGGTGGGATTGCCTATTATAAGCAACATGCTCCAGGTGTTGGCTGCAACAAACTCCGCCGACAAATAGGGAATGGGGTCTATTTTCGCGTTTTTGCAGAAGTAACAGACAAAGGGAGTAAAGGACAAAATAATTATGTCGTTCGAGGTGAAAACGGTAAGCACCGAAACCGTCAGATAAAGTATCAGAAACAATTTTTTTTGTCCGCCTCGCGCCTTTTTGAGTACTACCGAGGCAAGATAACCGAAAAATCCGAGTTCGTCGAGAAATACCGACAGCACCGTCATCGACAGAAACAATACGAGTATCTTCAAAGGATTTATAGCGGTATTCGCTATAAGCGACTGCCCTACGGTTTTTATGTCTACGCTGCGAGTCGCGAGAAGTACAACCGCTCCCAAAAGCGTTATGAGCCAATATGTCGAAATGCCGAATTTTTTGATTCGGACGGCGGGAAAAAACAGTACGCTTAAAATCATAAGCAGACATGTTATTGCGGCAACAGTAATCGTCAACGCCATGGATTTCCCCTCCCGTCATTTATTTTCGCTTTATAGATTGTAGCACTTTTTATATCGAAAATACAAACGATATCGAATAAAAAATTCCTTAAAACAAAAAAAATCGCGAAGTCGTGGTTAACCTTCGCAATGATTTTTTAAGTCCGCATTATTGCGTGAAAACTATACGACTCCCGCAGAGCCGAAAATAATGAAGACCAAAAGCGGGAGAAAAATCGCGGAAAAGACTTCGATACCTATTTCCACGGCGCTTATTATTATCCCCGCAAGCGCAAGTCCCTTGCCGTTGCCGCCGTATTCGGGAGCCTTCTTATAGCCTATTATCGAGCAAATCAATCCCGCAAGCGAAATAAAAAACGACAATATAAATCCAACGACAGCCAACACATTCGTTTCGGAGCCGTGAGTCGCTTTCACATTCATTTTACCCGTGGGAATTCCGCAAGCGGGACAAATCACCGCTTCGTCGGACAGTTCCTTTCCGCAATGTACGCAAAACATAATCGAGAAAAAACTCCCCTTAAAAATCTTTCTTTATTTTTATTATATCACTTCGAAGGCTCTTTTGCAACAAAAATGAGTATAAAAAAACGAAGGCAGCCCTTAGACACATCGTGCGCCCGAACCGCCTTCGTCTCTCTATGGAAGTCTTGCTTTAATACAAAAACATATTGGTTCCGCCCTTCACAATGGAAAGCGCCACATAGAATATTACGAATACACCCGAAAGAACGCTCAAAACAATTCCCGCAATGGCAAGTCCTTTACCTTTGCCACCGTATTGAGGAGCGTTTTTCAAACCTACGATAGAACATATAAGTCCGGGTATCCAGAAAAAGAACGAAAGTATAAAGCCCACTATGGCAATAGCATTGGAACCCGATTTCTGTGACGCGAGTTGTCCGTTAGCCTTGTCGGTCATCACTCCGCAGTAAGGACAAACCATCGCGTTATCGTCTATCTCACTGCCGCAATTTTTACAATACATCGGAAAAAATCCTCCTTTTTATAAACTTATCATAAGTATAACACCAATAATCTTCCGTGTCAAGCTTTTGCAGTATATTTTCGGTGGCGAGCCGCCACGGGCACAGTCGCGGCAGAGGTTGTTTTTAACAACAATGTTATCTCCGCGTTCGAGAGATAATGCGAATAACAAATCCCCTCAGTCTGCTTTGCAGACAGCTCCCCTTATTTGAAACGCTACGCATTTCAAACAAAGGGAGCCAAGGCGTAAGGTCGGATTTCCCTCCCGAAGGGGCTATTATAATAATCTAACCTTATAAAAAATTAACCGAAAAGTTTATCTTTTCGGTTAAAAAGGAG
>CANPVN010000043.1 GCA_947581755.1 uncultured Clostridia bacterium
AAAGAGGATTATCTCGAAGGCGCGGACAGTCTTAAAATAACGATAAGAGCGACCTCGTCCAATCCCATATACGACTCTCCCGAATCCGAGGAGATAACGGTTGTAGCGGGCAAAATGGGTAATGTTTATTATAACGAAGGTATCCTTAGTTGGGATGCCGTGTTCGGTGTTCGTGACTTCGGAATAAAGATCAACGATGGAGATGAAATAATCGTAAAGACCAAGACCAATAGCACGCCTATAAAACTTGTTGCAAAGCAGAATCATATAACGGTAAGGATAATAAAGGATAGCTTTAACGCATCCTCGGCAAGTACCGATGTTGACGCTTACGAGATAAAATTCGATCGTGTATTGCCGGGTTCGGAAATACCGTCTCTGTTCAAAGCGACGGGAGATCCTCTTGACTTTATGACCGAGTTGGATGAAGAAAACAGGACTTATCCGGGATATGATTTTTCGGGTTGGTATGACTCTGACGGCTTGCCTTACGAAGATGATGTTTTCAATGAGACCAAAGATTTGCAACTCAGCGCGCATTGGAATCCTCATAGAAAATATATAGAATTTGATTTGAGAGGCGGAGCGGTTGAGGATGAGTTGGAGAAACAAGAACTTACATTCGGTTCCACTGACTTTAATTTACCCGTTCCCACTTCGGCCAGAGCGGAATATGCTTTTCAGGGTTGGTATAACGCAAAGAACGGCGAACAGATAACCGATGAAAAAGGTAATGCGCTGTCGGGAAAATATTTCACTTTCAGTGATGATGAAGATATTGTTTTCTATGCAAATTGGGTGGTTATTTTCGAATTTTCAGAGGAAGCCGACGGTACTTTGCGCGTCAAGAAAAGTACTAATATAAAATATGTAACCGATGTAACGATTCCCGTGTATCACAATGATACATTGATAACCGCAGTTTCGGATTTTTCGGGTTTGACGACTCTCGAAAGGATTCATATTCCCAATACGGTAACGTCGATAAACTTCGGAGATACCGCGGCATCATTTGCAAGTGACCGCAATTTGGTAGAAGTGGAAATTTACAATGTGCCCGACAACAAAGTGACTCCCAAGTATTTTTCGGATGAATTCGGAGTTGTTTATCAAAATGACGACGATGGAAATCCTTATAGTTTGGTATATTATCCGTACGGAAAAGTTTACAGAGAGACCGAATATACCATTTTATCGGGTATAAGTATTATTTCAAATGCCGCTTTCAATTTCAGATCCGCAAGCGCGCCTGCGAATTTTACTCTTCAAACGATAAACATTCCTTCTTCGGTAAGCAGAATAGAGCAGAACGCCTTTGACAGTATCGCTTCGTTAAAGACGGTGAATTTCATATACGAGCAAGAAAATGACGGAGCCGCATCAAGTCTTGAGATAAGAGAAAATGCGTTCTATGGCTGTAAAGCAGTCACTAATATTACTCTTCCCAAGCGACTTTCGGAAATAGCTCCTTCCATTCTTACCGCTATGGAAGCGTTGGAATCCATAACTGTCGAGCCCGGTGGTGTATATTCATCCGATAAAGGTATTTTATATCATGACAGCGAGTTCGGACGAGAACTTGCATTCTATCCTTTGGGTATAAAGAATGAGGAATACAGAATAGACGATAATGTATATTCCATAGGTCCCGACGCATTCAAAAAACACGCTTATCTGACTTCGATTATCATACCCGCGCAAATTGAAAATATAGGTACAAGCGCGTTTGAAAGTTGCAGCAAACTTTGCGAGATCACTTTCTTGGGCACAGAGGAAGATAAAGATCTTACAATAGGAGAATACGCATTTTATTGTTCCAACAGCCTTGTTACTTCCGTCAAGTTGCCCGCTAACCTCGTAGCGATAGGCAAGGCTGCATTCGGAGGTTTGTATAAACTCGATTCCGTGGAAATTACCACAAAAGGTCAATCGAGAACTACTGTCGATTTTGCGGCAGGAGCATTTTTGAGTCTGAAGAGCGGTTCGAACGCTTATGTCAAAAACGTTAAAATCGGAGATGACGTGCCTTACTTTAACGTAGCCGATGTATTCGGATATTCCGTGCAACAGATAGACATTTCCAAGAATGCTACTTATTTCTACATTGATGACTACAAAGTATTATACAATAAAGCCGTCGATGATGTATCTTATTTCCCGATGGATTGGCAAGGCGCATACGTCGTTCCCGAAAAGATGACTGTCATAAAGACGAACTTGTTCCGCGGAAGAAAAGGACTTACCGAAGTAACGATCCATAAAGATATAACTCTTATTCAGGATCAGGCATTCAGCGGATGTACGGGATTGCTTACCGTAAAATTCGGTTCGGGAGGATCGGAGTTGACGATAGGAATAGACGCGTTCTATAATTGCAGCAATCTCACCACGATCGAATTGCCCGATCATTTGACAACGATCAAAAATCTTGCATTCGAGGGTTGTTCGTCACTCAGTAGCATAACCATTCCCAAGGGCGTCATCAATTTGCAGGTTGACGATGGAAGTACATACGGGGGAGCGTTCAGAATTTTCAACGGCTGTTCTTCGCTTATGGAAGTAAAAGTAGCCGAAGAAAACGAATATTATATCGATCACGAGGGCGTTTTGTACTCCTTGAGAAAGGTATTGGATGAAAAAGGCGCCGAGACTTCGGTACCCGATACCTTACTTTATTGTCCCGCGGGAAAGAGCGGTAAAGTTACGATTCCTTCTTCTGTTCGTGAAGTTGCCGGCTATGCCTTCTATAATATAAACAATGTAAAGAGTATAGAGTTCGAGAATTTGGTAAAGACCGAGAACGTTGTTGCGGAAGGAGAGGAGGATGCCGAAGATCCAAATATTCTTACATTACAGGCGCACGCTTTCTACTATTCTTCAAAGACCGAAAGCGGAATAGAAAGCATCATATTCCCTCACGGCCTCGAGGTTTTACCCGATTATGTGATTTATAATTGCGGCGCTATAAAGACATTGACCATACCCAATACCGTAACTTCCATTCAAGCGTCTTTCGCTATGGGCAGTGATAATATAGATACAATCATATTCGAAGATAACGGAACGAACGGATTGAGTATAGAAGACGGCACGGGAAGAGACGGTACCGAAAAAGGCGCATTCTCTTCTATGACCAAACTTACTGAAATAACGTTCCCCGAGCGTACCGTCTATGTGGGAAAATATACTTTCAGAAGCAACACTATCGACGTTAAGTTTACATCTTCGGATAAATTCGAATTGGAAATCGGCGCTTCGTCTTTCTACAGGTCGATAATCGACTCTTTGGAAATTCCCAAGCAGACCACAAAAATAGGCAGTACGGCATTCGGCTATACGACGATAAAATCGTTATCTTTCGAATTGCCTTCCAAACTTACGGAAATCGGTTCAAGCGCATTTGTGGAATGTAAAGGTATCACTACAATTACCTTGCCCGCATCGCTTGAAAAATTGGATGGATTCTTTAACTGCACATCGTTGGAGTCCGTTTATTTTGAGGAAGGAAGTAAATTGTCATCAATGGCTATCTCTGCTTTCAACGGCTGTACCTCTCTTAAAATATTCGATTTTAAGACACCCGATAAAAGCAGCACTCTTACGATAGGAAATCAGGCATTTATGAATACAAGTCTTTCAACGTTCAGCATCCCTCAGAATGTCACGACTTTGGGAGAAAGCGTATTCTCGGGTTGTTCGAAACTTACGTCGGTTACATTCGAAACCGATTCGAACGGCAAGACTCAACTTGCGTCTATAGGAAACAGCGCATTTGCCAAGACCGCATTGACCGAAATAGTTTTGCCCGACAGCGTCGGAGGAACTTTGAAATTGGGTTCCAAACTTTTCAGCGGCTGTATAGCTATTGAAACAATAAAAATTTCAAATTCCGTCAGAAGTATTTCAAATGTATTTTTGGGTTGCTCGCCGACTCGAATAGACATTCCCTCAGACCATCCCGACTTTGTTGCGGATAATGCAAATTCCATAATTCGAAATAAAGCGGATGGCTCAATAGTACTTGTATTTGCCGATGTAAAGGGACTTTACAAAATTCCCGAAGGAACGGTAAAGATTTCCGCGGGCGCATTTGCAAACCTTACGAGTATCGTTACATTGGATATTCCCACAAGCGTTACTACAATAGAGGCAAACGCTTTCCAAAATTGCGTAAATCTCAAAACGGTAACGTTCCATACGGGTTCTTTGTTGGAGTCTATTGCAAGTTATGCTTTCCAGAATTGCCGCAATTTGACGAAAATCAGTTTTGAAAACACTCCTTACCTTGCATCGATAGGAAGTTATTGTTTCCAAGGCTGTTTATCATTGAATTCCGTAAAATTCGGCAAGACCAAACCGTCTTTCAATCAATATACATTTGCAAACTCCGGCATCGAAGAGATAGACTTGTCGGGAATGGATATGAAAACTCTTTCGGGATATCTTTTCCGTTTCTCCAAATCTCTCAAAAAGATAATATTGCCCGAAAATTGTACCGAGATCGGCTCTTCTTCGTTCGAAGGTTGCAGCGCGCTTACTACGATAGAGGGCATAGACAAAATAACGAAATTCGGAGGCTCTTGTTTAGCCGGCAGCGGAATAACAAGCTTCACGATTAAAAACGGCGTAACATACGGAACAAAAATGTTCTTGGATTGCAAAGATCTGAAAGAAATTTTGCTTGATGACGATCTCGAGTCGGCAACCGTTACGATAACCGCAAATATGTTCCAAAATTGCACATCGCTCAAAGAAGTTGATTTGTCCGCTATAGGCACAATAAAATCCTTGGGAGCGTCCGCTTTCGAAGGCTGCACATCTCTTGTAAAAGCAAGACTTCCCGAAAGCTTCACAAAACTTGCGACAGAAGGCGTCTTCCGCGGTTGCACCTCTCTCAGTGATTTTGATTTCACTCAATTCACTCAAATAGGCAAGGAATGCTTTGCAAATACGGCATTTACAACTTTGACTATTCCCAAGTCCATAACTTCTTGGGGAGCAGGTCCTTTTATGAATTGTACAAAGCTTACCGAACTTAAATTCGAAGACGGTTGTTCGAGAACGGGAAGTAATATGTTCCAAGGTTGCACGGGAATACGCAAAATAGATTTATCAAAGAGTCAATATACGGCTCTTGCAACTTCCATGTTCGAAGGTTGTACAGGTCTTGTGGAGGCGGATATAAGCGGTGAAAAAATCGCTTCGTTGGCTTCCAAGGCATTCCTTGGTTGTTCCGCTTTGACGACAGTCACATTACCTTCGGCGCTCACCCATGCCGGAACTTATACCTTCCAAAATTGTATTTCTTTGCGTGAGATAGACTTTTCAAATACTAAAATAACAAGATTCTCTTCAAGCGCTACCGCAAATGTAGCAGCAACCACAGATTCGTATGTTTTTGCGGGATGTATCAATTTGCGATCCGTAAAAGTGCCTTCGTCGGGATTTATTCAGATTGCGGGCTATGCTTTCCAGGATTGCAAATCTCTTGAGGAGTTCGACTTGTCGGGCGTGCAAATAATAGGCAGAGGCGCATTCGAAGGCAGCGGTATCAAGAATATCAATCTTTCTTCGATAACGACATTGGTTGCCTACGGTGGAATGTATCCCTTTGCAAAGTGTCCGATCGAATACGTCGATTGCGGCGGCAATCCCATCTTATCGACCGCAAAACTTTCGGATACGGATTTCACCGCTCTTACAAGTTCGGATAATACCGTTACTTATTTGATATTCAAAACAGTCGGTTATGATGAAGAAGGGGAACTCGATCTCTCCGATATAACCGAGTTCGACGTCGAAAAGGTATTTAACAATATTGCAGGTTCTTATAAGAAGATAATACTTCCTTCGACAATGACGGAAATACCCAATCAAGCGTTTTACGGTATGGATGTAGATGAGGTCGTTCTTCCCGAAGGACTTGTCTCGATAGGCACGCAGGCTTTTGCATACAGCAAGATAAAGACGCTGAGAATACCCGCTTCGGTAGAAAAAATAGGACAGGGCGCATTTGCTTGGTGTACCGAACTTGAAAATATTACATTCGATGAAGGAGAAACTCCGCTTGTTTTGACAGCAGGCGTATATAACAGCAGACAAGGAACCTTCAGTGAAACAATAGCCAATCTCGGTGTATTCGAGCGTACACACATTTCTTCGATTGCTTTGCCCAAACGACTTACCGATATCCCTATCAGAACTTTCAGATATACCACAGGTCCTATGAATATCGTATTTGCCGATAACGTATTGAATATAGATAAGTATACTTTTACCTATTCGGAAATGGAAAATCTCACATTCCCCGAATCGGATACGGCAAGTATAACCATAGGAGATTATGCATTCCGTTATACAAAACTTAAGAGCGTAACGATTCCCGTTTCTGTCGTATCTATCGGATCGCGAGTATTCGGTGATTGCCAGGATCTTATTTCGGTGGAATTCAAAGGCGATACGAGAATTACCGAATTGACATATACATTCTGCGACTGTCATAACTTGCAATCCGTAACATTTACAAACGGAATTACAAAGTTCGGATACAGCGTATTCCAGAATTGTTACGGTCTTACTTCGGTAAAATTGCCCGAAACTTTGGAAATTATTGATTTGGATTGCTTCAGTAAGGCAAATTCGCTTACCAGGTTGGAGTTACCCGAAAATATCAATTCGATTTCCAAGAGCGCGTTTGATTATTGGACGTCCAAACAAACTTTGGTATTTAAGAACACAAGATTTGTTCAGATATCATTGGTTGGCGGCGATTGGATGCAGTACATGCAGGCTAAGTTGGAATTTACCGACAGTGTTGCATAAAAAATAAAAGATGATCTGAATGGAACAGACCTCGGTTATTGAAATCGGGGTCTGTTTTTCCTCTTGACATAAATATAGGATTAAGTTACAATATAATCGAAAGAAAGGAGAGTACGATTATGACAATAAAAGTTCCCACGCCTCATATAGAGGCGCAAGCGGGTGATTTTGCCGAAACCGTAATAATGCCCGGAGATCCTCAACGCGCTTTATTTGTTGCCCAAAAATATCTTAATGATTTTAAGCAAGTTAATGATGTAAGAGGTATGAAGGGATTTACGGGATTTTATAAAGGTAAACGTTTATCCGTTATGGCTTCGGGCATGGGGCAGCCCTCTATGGGTATTTATTCTTATGAATTATTCAATTTTTACGGAGTAGAAAATATAATCCGAATAGGCACATGCGGCGGTATCGATAAAGATTTACACGTAAAAGATTTGGTTTTGGCAATGGGTGTAAGTACGAACGGGAATTTTATGCGGCAATATGATTTACCCGGTTCTTTCAGTCCCATAGCGGATTTCGGACTGTTGGAAAAGGCGGTTTCCGAATGTCGAAAACGTGATTTGAATTTCAAAGTCGGAAATGTTTTATCTTCGGATTTCTTTTACGATGATTCCGAGTCTGCGCTTGCTTGGGCGAAAATGCGCGTGTTGGCAGTGGAAATGGAGTCCGCTGCTTTATATGCGACGGCGGCAAGAGCGGGAAAGAAAGCGCTATGTATCTGCACCGTCAGCGATTCATTTGTTTATCCTTGTGAAAACGCTTCCTCCGAGGAACGGCTGAATGCTTTTACTTCCATGATGGAGATAGCGCTTTCCGTGGCTTTGGATATATAATTTTTTATAGCGTTTGTATATTTTTAACTCAAAGCAGACAAAATAATAGGCATGGGCATTACTGTTTTATCCATAATAATTATTTTGATGCTTTTCGGTTTCGGTGAGCGTTTATTCAGAGGGACGGGAATACCGTCTTTGCTTGCTTTTATAATAGCGGCGATATTTTTGGGCGCTTTCTTTATTCCCGAATTTTCCATTGGCAAAGTCATTCTCAATGTTTCGGGATTTATTTTACCCATTGCGGTGTCTGTTTTATTTATTGCAATGGGAGGTCTTAAATGGAACTTTGTACGCAATATTGCGGGGCTTGCGGTCGTAGGCGCCGAAGTATTGGCGATAAGAGTACTTTGTCTCGGACTCGGAGAAAATGCCGTGATAGTATCGACATTGGTTGCGGGATTTTTGGGCGGATTGAGCGCCTATTTCATTTCCGGTTCGGCAAAGGGCGTAATGGCGGCTGTGTTCGGAGGCGTGGCGACGGGAGACGCTGCTTTTGCGCTTTTGGATTACTATGTCTATCAAGCCGACGCTATCTATCTCGGTATAAGAGGAAGTTACAATACCGTAATTATAGGCGCGGTTTTCGGACTTATCGTCTCTGCCGTCATGGGGATCATTATACGCACTGTCAATACGAAGCGTCACTCCAAGCACCTTTCCGAAGCGGAAAGCGCCGATGATGTTGACATAGACGACAGCGATTCCGATAAATTCGATTCTTTTTTCGACGATGAAATAATTTGAAAAGCCGATAATTATATTAGACAAAAATTTAATTTTATGTTAAAATGTTTAAGTGAAAATTTTATCGGTGGAAAACAACTCAATAGCCCGAGAAATAGGATTGAAAGCAGGAGACGAACTTATTTCCGTAAACGGAACCAAGTGTATCGATGTGCTTGATTATGAGGCATGTCTCGCGTCTTCCGTTGTCTTGTTGGAAGTAAAACAAGGTGACGAATATATCGAATACGAAATCGAAAAGGAAGAATATGAAGATATAGGGCTGGCTTTTGAAGATTTTACCATAAGACAATGTCGCAACAAATGTATTTTTTGTTTCGTCGATCAATTGCCCTCGGGGAAGGATATTCGAAAGACTTTACGAATCAAAGATGACGATTATCGTATGAGTTTTATAAGCGGTACTTATATTACTTTGACAAATCTTTCGGAAAAGGATTCCGAACGAATTTTGCGTTTGCATTTGTCTCCGCTGTATGTCAGCGTCCATAGCGTTAACGAGGATATAAGGAAATACATGTTGGGGCTTGAAAAAGCGCCGCCTGTTTTACCATTGTTGCAAAAATTACATGAAGGCGGAATAAAACTTCATGCGCAGATAGTATATTGTCCGACTGTAAACGAGGACTATGCGGATACATTCGAGGCTCTTTCTCCGTTGACCGAGACGCTTGCCATAGTTCCCGTAGGACTCACAAAACACTGTAATCCAATTTTGAAGCAGGTGGACAGAGAATCGGCGCGAAAGGTAATCTCCGCAGTTGAAAAATATCAAAAACGGAATTTGGAGATTTACGGAACACGAAAGATTTATGCTTCGGATGAATTTTATATAAAAGCGGAAATGCCCGAACCCGATTATGAAACTTATGAGGACTTTGCGCAAATAGAAAACGGAGTCGGACTTATTGCGCTGTTTAAGCATGATTTCAAAGAAGCCTTTGATACGGCTGTGGGAAAAGCCGGAAATGTTTCCATAGCGACAGGAGTTTCGGCATATAACCTTATCAAATCTTCGGCGGACAAGATAAATAAAAAGTTCGGAGGAAATATTAAGGTTTATAAAATAGAAAACGACTTTTTCGGTTCTACAGTCACCGTAGCAGGACTTACCGTAGGCGGAGATATACTCAAAGAACTCGAGGGAAAAGACTTGGGTGAAGAGTTGATAATAACAAGAACTATGTTAAAAGAATTCGGTAATTGTTTTTTGGACAATATGACATTAGAAGCGCTCGAGCAAAAACTCAAAGTAAAAGTTGAGGCGATAGCGCCTACCGGTGACGCATTTGTGCGGGCTCTCGTAAAGGAGGAGAATATATGAAATTACCTCTCGTTGCAATAATAGGCAGACCAAACGTCGGTAAATCAACGTTTTTCAATAAGATATGCGGAAAGAGAATTTCCATTGTAAAGGATACTCCGGGTGTTACAAGAGACAGAATATATGCGCAAGCCGAATGGTGCGGGCATAATTTTATGCTCGTGGATACAGGCGGGTTGCAATATAATGACGACGATTCAATGCACGCGCATATAAGGAAGCAGGCGGAGATGGCGATTGAACTTTGCGATGTGATTTTATTTTTCGTCGATGCCACCGAGGGGCTTGTCTCTTCCGATCATTATATTGCGGATTATCTTCGGGCAAGTAAAAAGCCCGTTATTCTCGTAGTGAATAAACTCGATAATTTCGATATGAATCTCTGTTATGAATTTTACGAATTGGGATTGGGAGACCCCGTTCCCATTTCTTGCGAACAGAGCAAGGGATTGGGAGACCTTCTCGACGAGGTGGTTAAATATTTAACCACCTCGAGAAGGTCTCCCAATCCCTTGCT
>CANPVN010000044.1 GCA_947581755.1 uncultured Clostridia bacterium
CCCCCCCCGCCGTCAAGTGTTTATCACACAATATTTAACTTGATTTGTAGTCGGTGAAATAAGATTTCTCATTATAAAAATTACAGTAAAAGAGCGCCGATGATAAATATCACCAACGCCCTTTTACTTGAGAATCTATGAAACGTAATTCAAAAGCAAAGTGTATTCAGTTTGAGATTTTTATTACAGAAAGGAAATTTCCGTCTATTTTTCCCATTCCTTCTCGAAAACAAATTTTAAGAAGTTATCCTTCATCCAATCTCCGCCGAGAGTTGTCAATGTCAAATAACTGTTCATTGTGAAGATCAGCGTCTGATCCTCTTTCCAGCCACTGAATGCCGACGTACCTATACTTGTAACAGAAGCGGGAACTCTCAATTCCTTTAATCCCGTAGAATCCTGGAAGGCATAGAGCGAAATTTCCGTAAGGCTTTCGGGCAAATTGATTCTCGCAAGGAGAGGGCAATTCTTGAATGCCGAACTACCCAATGCGGTCAAGCCTTCGGGAAGCGTAACGTCGGTAAGGCTGAGACAATCCTGGAATGCCGATGTACCGAGAGTGGTATTCTTTGTCGCTCCCTTGAATGTTACGGAAGCAAGTTGACTGCAAGCGGTGAAAGCATAGTTTGCGGTTGAACTCAATACAAACGAAGAAGGTAAAACAACGGATTTAAGCGCGGTGGCGCCGAAAGTGTAATTAGCCGTCAAAGTTACCTCGGCTCCCTCGTCCTCGGGGAATATAACTTCGGTAAGAGCGCTTCCGTAGAAGGCGAAGCCCTCGATGGTCTTTATCGTTGCGGGAATCGTAAGGCTCATCGCGCCCGTCGTCTTTCTGAACATGCCTTGAGGCACAACCGAAAGTCTTGCGGGAAGATTGATACGAGTTACCGCCGAATATTCGAATACTCCTGCTTGTGCGGGGTTATCGGTCGCATTCATGTTTTTGCCTGCCGTCAAAGTAAGAGTTTCGGCAACTACAGAACCCTCGTCTTTGAATTCGACGTCGGTGAGTTCGCTGCAATAAGAGAATGCCGAAAGTCCTATTGTCTCGACGCTTGCGGGAATTGTGATTCGTTTGATTGAGCTGTATGCAAAGGCAAAGTCGCCTATCGTCTTTAAGCCGTCGGGAAGCACAACTTCGTCTACGTCTACATTATAGAAAGCGTAAGCGGGAATTTCCGTTACGGAGGAAGGAAGAATTATCTTGTCGTACTTCGCTCCGTTCTTTCCGTACAGTTTATTCATCGTTTCCGCGGAGACTGCCGACATATCGAGAGTATTGTTATCTCCCTTCGCCTTATAGACAAAGTACAAGACGGTCTTATCGGAACTCATAAGAGCGGTCATTCCGCTGTTTTCGAAATTATCTACGACGGTGAAAATTTCATTGCCGTCCAAATTCACGGTTTCGATCGCGCTGTTCTCGAAAGGAGAATGAACGGTATCCATCATTATATCGGTAACTTGAGGCAAGTCGATATTCTTTAATCCCGCGCCGCGGAAAGCGTTGATTCCTATTCTCGTGATTTTGGACAAATCAAAGGTCTCGAGAGAGGTACAACCGCGGAAAGCGTAACCGCCTATTTGAGTGAACTCCAAAGGAAGTTGAACGTCGGTAAGAGCGGAACAACCGTCGAATACATACGATAATGTAGAAGAAGTTACGTCGTTAAGGTCGCCTTTCGCGCTCATACCGTCGGTAAATTTGGTTACCGAGGTATATGAGAGATCTATCGATTCGAGAGCCTTGCAATTTTCGAAAGTGTATTGTCCGATATGTTTGAGAGATGCGGGGAAAGATACAGTCTGCAACGACAAGCAACCCGCAAATGCTCTCGTTCCGAGCGAGGTCATAACGCCGTTGTTGAGATCTACCGTATCGAGAGCGATACAATCCTCGAATACTGCGTTTCCGAGATCGGTTATCGCCGTCTTGGTAAGATCGACGTTTATCAAAGCGCTGCAGCCCTTGAACATGGAATCGCCGAGTTTCGTTACTCCCTCTTCGAATGAAACGGAAGTCAACGAACCGCAATTCAAGAACGGAGATATACCCCAAGTCGTAACCGCTGCGGGAACGGTGAAGGTCTCGAATCCCGTATTTGCGAAACACTCTCGTCCTATCAAAGTAATGTTCTGCAAATCCACGCTCTTTAACGAAGTACAGCCCGAGAATACCCAGCCGCCGAGAGATTTACACAAAGGAGGCAAGATAACGCTCGAAAGCGCCGTGCAACCCGAGAAGGTATATGCGCTCGTAGTCGCAGTCGCCGACGCGCCCGCGCCGATTACCGCCAACTTGACGCAGACGCTAAGATCTATCTCTTCGAGGGAAGTACAATTCAAGAACGAATAAGCGCCCAAAGAAGTTACGTTTGCGGGCATCTTAACGTCGTTGAGTTGCGTACATCCCGAAAAATTGTAAGTGCCGAATGTCGTAAGTTTATCGCAACCCGTAAAGTCTACCGCTTTAAGCGAGGTGCAATTCTGGAAAATAGAACCGCCGAGCGAAGCGAGAGCCGCGCATTCCGTAAAGTCTGCCTTTTCGGGCATTGTTGCGAAGTCGCCTTTTGTACTTACCGCAACAAGCAAAGGACAATTTGCGAAGATATAATTGCCAAACTTAGTAATGGTATTGGGAAGGATGACCTTCTTCAAATTTTTACAATTCTTAAAGACAGCATTCGGCACATCCGTCACAACCAACTTGCCGAGATCCACTTCTTCGACAAGTCCGCAGTCCTCGAATATAGAAGTTCCGAACTTGATGGTACAACCGTCGGCAAAATCGACTTTTGTCATCGACAAGCAACCTTTGAAGCAGAAATTGCCGAGGCTCGCAAGAGACGTTGCGTTGCTTAAATCCAAAATCTGCAACGACGTGCAATTCTGGAAAGCGGAAAGGCCTATGGAAGTCAAAACGCTGCCCGCTTCGAAAGTAACTTTTGTAAGATTTATACAGTTCTGGAAAGCATAATCCTCTATCGTTTGAACGCTGTTGGGAATCACGATAGACGTTATATCGGGTCTGTTGGCAAAAGAACTCTTGTAAATCTTGGTGGAGCCTTCGGGAATTACCATTGCGCTTTGTTGCTTGTCGCCGTAAACAAGGACTATCGAGTCGTTATTTGTCTTGTCGTAGATTACAAAATTTTCTTCGCGGAATGTGGGATGATTCTCATCTATAACTATGGACTCAGGCACGCAACCGAGGAAGGCGTCCGAAGCAATGTCCGTAACGGAAGACGAAAGGTGAATGGTCTTAAGGTTTTTGCAGTCAAAGAACAACTGTTTTCCGAGTTGGATTTTAGCCGAGGACTCGGGGAACTCAAAAGTGGTTATCGGAGTACCTCGGAATGCATTCTGACCTATTTGACCTATTGCGCAAGTGCCCTCTTCAAACTTAATGGTTTGCAATGTTTTGATGTCTCGGAAAGCCGCCTGTCCTATTTTGGTTACCTTGGCGGGTATTATAAAGGAAGAGATTGCCGTGTTTTGGAAAGCATAGTTTCCTATCCAGGTAAGCAACATCTCGTCCTTCCAATTGAAATTGATTTGAGTCAAAGACGTACATCCGTTGAACGTAGAGTCCATAATTTGCGCCAATTTACTGTTCTCTTCGAAATCCACTCTTTCGAGTTTGTCGCAGCCTTGGAAGGATACGGAAATCTGAGTTACCGTAGCGGGAATGACTACTTGTTTTAAGGCAGTATATCCAAACGAAGCGGAATCGAGTACGGTAAGAGTGCTGTTCTCATCGAAAGTCAACGAACTCAATGATTCGGCATGATAGAATGCATACGTCGGTACTTTCACCAAATTGCGGGGCAATTTTATCTCTTCCAAGTTATAGCAATAATAAAATGCATATTGTCCCATAGTGAGCACATAATCCGAATCTCGTCCGAAAGATTCGAAAGAAACGCTCTCGAGATTCGATTGATAGAATGCATAACTGCCCAACTTAGTAAGACGCAAAGGGAAGTCTACCTTCTTCAACTTCTTCATGTCTCGGAATGCGGATTGGTTCGTCACGCCGTCTGCTATCTCGAGATTTTCGGTACCGCCCTTGTCGAAAGTAAGATTTACTACCTCGGAACTGCCCTGCGCAAACAGATGGCTTATGGTCTTTACGGTATTGGGAACATTAAAGGTCGTTACGGGAATGTTTCTCATCACATAATCCGCGAACGCTTCGAGTCCCGTCGGGAAGTGAATTTCCTTTATTCCTTGATCGCCTACGGCGCTATCGAAAAATGCATAAGGCTCTATAACGATAACGTTGGTATCTACCGCTCCCGTAGCAGTGTCGTCTGTCTTGACAAGGTCTTTAAAGTCTACTTTGTTTATTCCTTTTACATTGTTAAAGGCATAGCCCGCAACGAGACGAACCGAAGAAGGCACGGTAACGGTTCCGTTCGAACCCTTGTTCAATGCGGGACAATATAACAATTTGTCGGGAACATAGGTGCCATCCTTTATTTGTCTTGTCGAATAAAGCACACCGTCTATAACGGTATAATTCTTGTTTGCCTCATCGACTTCTATCTTTTCGAGAGAACTGCAACCGAAGAAAACACGGAATGCATTTCTGACTACCGATCCCGAGGTAGCGGTAAAAAGCGGGAAATAGGTAATACCCACGGGAAGTCTGACCGAAGTCAATGCCGTACAATTCGCAAACGCTCTTTCTTGCATCGTAGAAATATTATCCGACAATATAAGTTCATTCAAAGCGCTGCAACCTGCGAAAGCCTGTTCTCCTATAATCAACTCTGCGGAGTCCTTTGTTCCCTTGAATTCTACGCGCTTGAGTCCCGTACAACCGCTGAACGCAAAATCTCCTATCTTTGTGACTCCCGCGGAGATTATAATGCCCGTAAGTCCCGTTCTGTTTCTGAACATGTCTACGGGAATTTCCGTCATGTTTTCGGGAACGGTATAATCGGTATCCCAATCGGGCGGGAAGAAGGCAAGTTCGCTCATATCGGGTTTATAGACAACGCCGTCCTCTTCATAGAAATTCTTGTTGCCCTCTTTGAGTTCCACCGTCTCCAATGCCTCGCCGAAGCAATCGGTTATATTAAAGAAAGGTACGTCGGTGTTTATTGTAAGTTTCGTTACGGAAGAGGTCTGCGAAGTGGCTTTCATTGCTTTGAATGCGCCCGAAGCAAAATTCACAGAAGCCCTCTCTTTTCCGCTTTCCGTCGAACCCTTGGTGTTTATGGAAACCTCGGTAAGTCCCGAAAGATTACCGAATGCGCCGCTTCCCAAAGTAACGAGGTTTTCGGGAAGATCGACTTTCTTGAGGAGATTATTGCCGCAATAGAAAGCGTAATTATCTATAGTAAGATCTTCGTCGTCGCTCTTTCCGAGGAAAGTTATATTGCTAAGCGCAGTACAACCTTCGAATGCGCTTACGCCGATACGACGAATCTGAGCCGAAACAGTCAAGTTTTTAAGGTACGTGTTGCCCTTAAATGCGCTGTCGCCTATCGAAAGAACTCCGTCGGGAACTCTGAAGTCCTCTTGTGTAATTCCCGAAGGATATACCACAAGTTCTTTGTTTGCGTCTTTGGTATAATACAAGATGCCGTTTTCGGCGGAGTATGTCTCGTTGGCAGGGTCAACTTCTATCGTTTGAAGCGCAGGCAAATTGGCGAACATCGTCAAACTTACAGAATTCAATCTCTTGGGAAGTACTATCTTTTCTACGCTTTTGCAATTATAGAATGCGCTCGGTCTTATATCTATAACGTTTTGTTCGTCGCTTTGTCCCGAAGAGGTTAAAAAGTTTATCGTCGTTACAGAATAGATACAACGGAATGAGTTGTCCTCGAGCATTCTTACCGATGTTGGAATATTTATCGTCTTGAGCATGAACGTAGACGTTACGGCATAGAACGCGCCGCTCGATATAACTTCGGTACCTTCGGGTATGGTGTACTCTTCATGAGTATTCATGAATCCCTCGGGACAATAGACAAGCGTACTCGGTCTCTGTTCGTCGTCGTTTCTGAACAATACTCCGTCTATGGACGCAAATTGAGGATCGTCGTTATAGTTCGGTACATCATACACCGTTATCGCTTCCAACTTGCGCAATCCGAAGAAGGACGCCGCGGTGTATCCGAGGTTTATATATTTTATCGTCTCGGGAATGCTCAATTTCTCGAGTTGAGTCGCTAACGTAAAGTTGGAAATTGCGGTGACATATTTTCCTTGATACATATAAGGGATCTTGAGTTCGGAAACGTTTTGTATGTTTTGATTCGAAATATACTGTTTAATTCTCCAGGTGCCGTCCGCTTCTTCTTCGAATACAAATACTCTGATCCATCTCGCATGATATTCCTGATTGCTGCCGTAAAGGAAATCCTCGATAGCCTCGCCCTTGTCGTTGGTCATCTTTTTACCGTCATTGCTGTACCAACCCTCGAAAGTATATTCGCCTCTCGCAGAAGTGGGAGTAGGCAATGTGACGCTTTCTCCGTCCTCGGGAGCATCCTTCATCTCTTTGGTGCCGAAAACCACATAGTATTTTTCGGTATAGGTCTCTTCGCCCTCGCCCGCATCTACCTTGAGGGTTATTTCATATTCGTTGGGAGTCCAATGCGCCGTGAGCGTTATATCGGAATTGCCTTCGAAATGGTCGTCGTCAAAAAGTTTGGAATCGTTATACCAACCCGAAAAACTATATCCGTATCTTGTCTTTGCGTCGGCGGAAACTATCTCGGAATCCAAGTCGATGGGGTCGCCTTCCGCCTTGAACAAAGAAGGTATTTTATCTTGCTCCGAGGTGTCGTATCCTCGCTCGAAACGTATCTCGAAAGCATATTGAGTTATCGCCTTCCACTCCGAGTCCTCTCCGTCCGCTTTCACCTCTATGGTGTTGCTCTTTTGAGTAAGTTTGACAGCCAACTCGTTGGTGTTTTCCGCCTTCATCTCGGAACCGCCGTTGACTCGTACAAAATAGTCGTGAGCGCCGAATACAGCATCCCACTTTACCTTGCCTTGCTCGTACCAAACATTACCCATGGCTCCTACGGTAATGTTGAATACTGCCGAGACGGGAGACTCTTCGTATTTTGTATCTTGGGGTACCGCTACTATCGTTATCTCGGTCTTGCCGTTCTTTATATGCTCGTTCTCGTCCAAAGTAAACGTCCTTTCCGTCACGGTCTGAGTTACGTCGTTTATCGTAAGTTTGTATTCTTTGGCTTCCTTTACTTCTCCCCAAGTGAGTTCCTTTCCTTGCAAGCGTATGTCGCCGACTATCGCAAGTTTTACTTTGTTATAGTCGTATTCCGCTGCCTCGGGGCTGTTCCAACCGAACATCTCGGGCGTTACCGAGAATTTCAATGTCGCGGGATCAAACTTGCCGAAACCGTATTCGGCTCCCTTCGTCTGCTCCGAACCTATCTCGGCTCCGTCCTTGATTATTTTTACATTATATCCGTCGGCGTCTTTGACTGCATTCCATTTCAAACTTTGAGTAGCGTCATCTACGCTCAAGCCCGTTACCTTATCCAACACTCTGTTAAGAGTGTAGTCGATTTTGCTCGCAACTTTGTTGTCTGCGCTTGCAGTGACAGTGAATACATATCCGTCTGCGGGAATGTCGTACTCGCCGAAGTCCACGCCGAGTATATCGCTCGTTCCTCCTGCCGTCGTTTCAAGCGTCGCTTCGCCGTTCTTATGCGTTAAAGTGACTTCATAAGAAGTTGCTTCGGGCACCTTATAGAACTGTAAGAGGTTCCCTTCGAGTTTGAATACGCTGACTCTGCTTATTCTGTTATGCGTATAGTATGCGGTCGTAGTTTTGCCGCCTACAGTTACTTTTACTTGGTATTCGCCCGTTGCTCCAAAGTTTATGCTCGCCTTGTTGCCGCTTACAGTGGGAGTTGCTTTGCTTCCGTCGGGATTTGTTACTTCTACGGTAGCCTCTCCCGTTCCCGTCCAAGTTGCTTCTCCGTCCTTTACCGAAACCGCGGGTGTGCCGTCGCTCCATACCGCATAGAATGTGGTATCTTCATACAATCTTTCAAGTTCATATTTATAGGTCAATTTCTCGGGGTTATTCTCGTGGCTTACCCACCAACCGAGAAACTCCGCTCCGCTCTTTGTCGGCTTTATGGACATAGCGTCGATCATTCCGCCTTTGGTCTGCATAGGCTCGATTGTTGACGCTCCCGTGCCCGTTACAAACGTTACGGTATACTCGGGATCCGCGGCTATCGCCTCGACAAATTTGCCGTACAAAGTTTTGTCGCCCGTTATCTTGCTTCCGAAGTTGAAACGAGTCTTAAATTGCGCGTCCTCGTACCAACCTGCGAAGAAGGAGCCGCTCTTTGTGGGGCTGTTGGGCTCCTTTGCCACTCTTCCGTTCTTGACGCTAAGCGAATCTACCGCGCTTCCTTGGCTTTCAAAACTTACGGTGTAGTCTACGTCTCGAAGGAAAGTATAATTCTTATCCTTGTATGTAAACGTCATTTCGTTGTATTCTCTGAGTTCCGCCGATACTGTCTCGGTCTCGGAGAATTTCATCGTCAACGACGTTCCCGCAAACTCATAGTTTCCTTCGCGGTTCTCTCCCGCTACTTCAAACGTGAATTTGCTGTCGTCCTTAAGACTTATGTGGTAAGTGTCGGAACCGTCGTCGCAGTAATATGTGCCGCCTTCGGGTCCCGCTTTTATCGTCTCGTGTTTGCAGGCTACGGCAAATCCCATGACAGCCGTCAATACGAACACAAGAATCGATATGGTCGCTAATTTCCGTTTCATAAGTAATACTCTC
>CANPVN010000045.1 GCA_947581755.1 uncultured Clostridia bacterium
AAGGACGCATTGGGATATGAGCTTACGATAAACGGAAAGCCTCATAGAACAGGTAGCCCCATGTTCCAATTAAAAGAAGAATATCTCGAAGGAGCGGATCGTCTCGAGATAACGATAAGAGCGACTGCGGCAACATCGATAAACGACTCACCCGAGTCCGAGCTGTTCACGGTTGTAGCGGGAGCGATGGGCGATGTTTATTATAGCGAGGGCATCTTAAGTTGGGACGCTGTGTTCGGCGTTCGTCAGTTTGGAATAACTATCAACGAAGAACCCGAGATAGTAGTTACCACAAAGACAAACCGCGCTCCCATCAATCTTGTAGCCAAGACCAACAATATAACGGTAAGAATAATAAAGGACGGTTTCCAAGACTCGAAAACTACTATTGAGGTAGACGCTTACGAGATAAAATTCGATAAACAATACGGAACGCCCGTGCCTTCTGTATTCAAGGCGAAGGGAGATCCCTTTGTTGCCGAACCCGTTACCAGACTTGGATATGATTTTGACGGTTGGTTCTATCAAGGAAAACTCTATTCCGACGAGGTTTTCAATTATGAAAAAGATATAGAACTTGTTGCCCAATGGACGCCTTACGAAATCACGGTAATATTCGATTTGTCGAGTTCTAAATATGCTTATACATCGGATGATCCCACTGGCGAAAAATATACCAATGACGAAGCCAAAACGAAGTTCACGGTAACTTACGATACTCGACTTGAGGGCAACTTACCCGTTCCTGAAATGACGGCTTATGAATACGCCTTCGAAGGTTGGTACTATGGAGTTAACGGTACCGACGATAAAGTCTCTAACGAACGCGGAAATATGCTTATCGATATAATTCGCGGCGGCGCCGAGAGCGAGAACAAGACGATCAGATTATACGCTTATTATGTGCCCGTTATGGAGTTCGAGGATGAGCAGAACGGCACTTTGAGAGTTAAGAAAGGTCGATATGTTTCTCTGATTGAGGAACTGACGATTCCCGAAATGCATGACGGCAAATTCGTAACTGCGATTTCCGACTTTACCGATTGTACAAATCTCAAAACGCTCAGGATCCCTACATCTATACAGTCTTTGAATATCGGCTATAAAAATACTTCTTTTATGGGATGTAATAATCTTATAAATGTCGAGGTCTATGACGGAGGACATTATACCGATGACGCGAAATATTCTTCCAAAGAAGGCGTTCTTTATGAAAATGACAGCGACGGAGAGGCTTACACACTTGTTTATTTCCCTCTCGGCAGAGTATTCTTGGATCAATACGAGACTGTTAATATCCTTCCCGGAACGCAGATAATAGCGACAGGAGCATTTTCTTTCCCCACATACGGATCTTTGGGATACACAAAGAAGGTTAAGAACATCAATATACCTGCAAGCGTATCGATGATAGAGGACTCCGCTTTTTACAATTTGGGAAACGTTGAAAAAATCACTTTCCTTCCTCCCCAAGAAGGGGAAACGGAAGCGTCGGATATTGTCATGGACAAAGCATTCGACGGTGATAATAAAGTATACAGCGGCATAACGTCAATTATCGAGTTCGATCTTCCCGCAAGAATGAAGAACTTCGACGTTTCTTTTTTCAGCCAATTCACAAAATTGAATATGGTAACGGTAGATCAAGCCAATCCCGTTTACGAGTCTGATGAAATGGGTGTGGTTTATAAGAAACAAGGGGACTACAAAGGGGCTGAATTGGTATTTTTCCCGAGAGGAAAAAGTGACGACGGCAAATCGACTCTCGAATATGAAATTCCTACCAATGTCTATTCGATAGGACAGGATGCCTTCAGAGATCAACGCTACATTCAAAAGATCACAATTACTCCTCAAGTTCAATATATCGGAATAGCGGCATTCAAGAATTGCGACGCTCTCAGCGAGATTTCTTTCCGATGTTTGGAGGATTTCGATAAAGGAGACAGTTTGCCTTCTCTTATCATAGACGATGACGCTTTTAACGGCAAAGACGACAGCAACCTCAGCAACAATAAAATCAAAAAAGTCGTTTTGCCCGCGAATGTAATCAAAATAGGCAAAAGAGCGTTTGCAGGGAACAGAGGAATATCTCGCGTAGAACTGTATATCAACAGAGCGGATCTTGATATTGCGGCAGGCGCTTTTGCCGATACCAACGACTCTTATGTAAAAGAGGTTTATATCGGCGCGGGAGTACCCGCCTTTGCGATTACCGATGTATTCGGTTCCGAACTCGTGTCGATTGAACTCGATCCCGCCAACACTGCCTATTACAGAGATCCCGATGGCGTGCTTTACAATAGCGAAGGAGATAATCTTATTTTCTTCCCCAAAGAATATCCCAAAGATGTTTATGAACTTCCCGAGCGCGTTACGCGAATCGCAAACGCAATGTTCCATGAAAGAACGGGCTTGAAAGGAATTAAAATTCATAATAAAGTTACGGAAATAGGAGATGAAGCTTTCCGCGGTTGCGAAAATCTTACCAACGTTGTAATTGACGAAGGCGGTACCGAACTCAGCATAGGTTCCATGGCTTTTGCTTCGTGCAAAAAGCTCAGTGAAATTCATCTTCCTCAACATCTTACTGTTATCGGACCGCGCGCTTTTATGAATTGTTCGGCTCTTGAATCGATTACAATTCCCAAGAGCGTAAAAGAAATACAACTTTATACCTCAGGCACTCTTATTGTAAACGCATTTTATACTTTCAGCGGATGTACGAGTCTTAAGAGTATAATAATAGATGAGGGCAATGAAAATTACGGTACTTACGACGGCATCGTTTATAAACTGAGGAAGATAACAGAGAACGGTGTTCAAAAAAATGTTCCCGACGAACTTCTTTATTGTCCCGAAGGAAAGTCAGGTATTGTTACCGTACCTTCTTCGGTAAGATTTGTTGCGGGCTATGCGTTCTATAAGAATTCCAACATAGAAAAGGTCATTTTCGAAGACTTAAAATATACCGAGAACATCATTCCCGAAGAGGTTCAGGACGAGGAATTATTTGAAGACGATAATACTTTGATTTTAAGCCCTTATTCCTTTAACGAGGCGTATGCCCGCATCGATAATCAATATGTTGGAATCAGCGAAATAGAATTCCCCGAGGGCTTGAAAGTTTTGCCTGAATATTCGATTTATAATTGCAGAGCTCTCAAAAAGATTACTATTTCCAATACCGTAACCTCTATTGCATACCACTCCTTGAGCGGCGACGATGCTCTTGCCGAAGTATTTTTCGAGCAAGGCGGCACAGAGGAACTCAGAATAGAGGACGGCGGCACTTGGCAATCCTCGCAGGATGATACCTCTTATATGGGTACATTCGGTAACTTGCCTATAAAAAACATAACTTTCCCCGAGCGTCTTACATATATCGGAAAATACGCTTTCACTTATTATCAAGCTGCGGTAACTCCGGGCGATGACGCTATTATAAAGTCCTATGTAGAGAACGTTACTTTTACGCCTTCCGACAAATTTCAGTTGATCATAGCAGAGAAGGCTTTCGAGAATAGCGAGAAAATTCAATCGGTAACTTTTGCAAAAGGACTCACGGAAATAGGCAATAACGCATTTTCAAAATCCGCAATTTTGTCTGTAGATTTACCCGAGACTTTGATCAAACTCGGAAATTCCGTTTTCCAGAATACCAAAAACTTATCTTCGATAAAAATTCCCGCTTCCGTAACCGAAATAGGTCAATCATGCTTTAGTTACAGCGGAGTGTCCTCGGTGATATTCGCGCCCGAAAGCAGACTTACGACTTTGGGAATATCGGCTTTTTCTTACTTGACAAAACTTGAGGAAATCACTTTGCCTGCGTCCCTTACCACGATATCGCAATCGTGCTTCTCGGGTTGCAGCAATCTCGAAACAGTCAAAATAGAAAAGGGAAGCATGCTTTCTTCTATAGAAAACTTTGCCTTTAACAGTTGTTCGGCAATACAAACATTCGAATTCGATACGGACTCCGAAGTAGAGTTGACGATAAAAGACTCGGCGTTTGCTTCTGTTTCCAAGCTTGAAACGTTGACTTTGCCCAAAGGCATAGTAAGCATAAACAAAAAGGTTTTCGACAATATGAAAAGCTTGCAGACGATAAATTTTGCGGGCGGAGAGGACGGAACAAGCAAACTCGAAACCATTCAGGATAACGCTTTCCAGAACACGGGGCTGACATCTTTCAGATTTCCCGAGTCCTCGGCGACAAAGATCACATTGGGTTCGTCGCTTTTCAACGGATGTAAATCGCTTACCGAGATTTATCTTTCGAGTTCGGTTTCCACTATCGATAATCTTATAAAAGGATGCGGTACGGTAAAGAAGATTTCCGTAGCGGATAACAGTCCTTACTTTGTAGCGGACAAAGAACAGGCGATCATATACGATACAAAAGGTTCTATCTTACTTATTTATGCCGATATAAATGAGTTGAATATAAAAGATACGGCAACCGAAATAGGAGCGAGCGCTTTCGCAAATGTGGGAAATTTGGTACAAATAGTCATTCCCGCTTCTGTTACAAAGATAGGACAATATGCTTTCCAAAACTGTGTTAATCTCAAGACCGTCACCTTTGCCGAAGGAAGCAATCTTAAGGAAATAGGCGCGTATGCCTTCCAGAATTGCACAAGTCTTTCTACAATAGACTTCTCAAATGCAACTCAGCTTGAGACTTTCGGAAACGGCAGTTCTTCCTCGGGCGGTATTTTTTCGGGATGTAAATCTCTTAAGAATGTGGTTTTCGGCAGCGGAGTCAAGACTCTCGGAACCTATATGTTTGCAAAAACTCCCGTCGAGAGAGTCAATCTTTCCAAAGCTACCGAGCTTACCGCTCTTGCGGACTATATGTTCAGCGAAGCGTCGTCGTTAAAGACGGTAACTTTGCCTTCAAGCATTACTTATCTCGGAAAATATACCTTCCAGAAATCGGGTATAACCAATATTGATTTGTCCGCTCTTTCAATTACCGACTTCGGAAGTTCGGCAACGGATAAAAAAGCGGGAACAAACAATTTGTTTTTAGGCTGCGCGTCGCTTACAAGAGTTACATTGCCCAAAGATACGGTTTCAATAGGCGGCTACATGTTCAAAGATTGTCCCAATCTCACCAGAATAGAAAATTTGGATTCCGTGACTTTATTCGGAACTTACGCTCTTAGCAATACAGGACTTACATCCTTCGAACTTAAAGGCGGAGTGACCTATGCAGCTAATCTATTCTCGAATTGTAAATCGCTCAGAAAGGTTACCGTAGACAAAAGCACAGCTTCTGCGATAACTTCTTTGAATTTTTCATCAATGTTTTCAGATTGCATAGCGTTAAAAGAGTTTGATTTTTCAAATCTGTACGGATTGAATAAACTCGGCGCGACCATGTTCAAAAACACCGGATTGGTTTCGGTCGATCTTTCGGCTACTCAAATGATTTCGCTTCCCAATTCATTGTTTGAGAATTGCGATTCTTTGGAATCTGTCAGACTTAACGAAGAAGTCAATTACCTCGGTACATCGACATTCAAAGATTGCGATGCGTTGATTTCGATAGATATGTCGGAATATAAAGCCCTTAAACAAATAGGAAGCAGCGCTACAAGTGTGACCGGAAACGCATATACTTTCGCAGAATGCGATAACCTTCAAAAAGTAGTTTTGCCGACAACTTGCACAAAGTTGGCTAAATATGTTTTCCAGAATTGTGTTTCTCTCAACGATATAAATCTTGAAAACCTTGTGGAGATAAGAGATCAATGTTTCGAGAACACGGGATTGACTTCATTGACGCTTAACTCGCAACTTACTACACTTTCAACAAAAGCATTCCGTAATTGTACCAAACTTCAAACCCTTGTCTTTGGCTCTGGTTTTAAGTCTACTAACGCAAACTTGTTTGAAGGCTGTTCGTCGCTTAAGAGCGTGAATTTTACGGGAAGCGGTTTTACCTCTGTTCCGAATTACATGTTCCAAAATTGTACGGATATAACAGAAATAATATTTACGGATAAAATTTCTTCGATAGGAAAATTTGCATTCTCGGGTTGTACTTCGCTTCAAACATTGGATCTTTCTGAGATACCCGTAACCAAAATAGATAATAATGCATTCAGTCATTGCGGATTGGTTTCGGTAAATCTCGATAACGGAAAAATAACCGCTCTCAATGCAGGCAGCGAATTTTTGGATTGTCCCAATCTTAGGGAAGTCAAATTTCCTTCTGTATTGGAAAAACTCGGAAATTACACTTTCAAAGACTGTACGGGTCTTGAGGTTATGGACTTATCAAATACAAAAGTAACGGTTTTAGGTTCGGGAAAATATAATCAATCGTCTTATACTTTCCAAAATTGTACATCTTTGAGACAAGTGAAATTCCCCGCAGAAGGACTGCAAGTTGTGGGACAATATGCATTCAAAGATTGCGTTTCGCTTGAAGATATCGATTTGTCAAAAGTTACGGGAATAGGTTTTGAAGCGTTCTATAATACCGGACTTAAATCTATAGATCTCTCATCTTTACAAGATATACAGATTTCAACTTCAAGTTCGGCATATCCGGGACAGTATCCTTTTATGGGTTGCAGCAAGCTTAGTCAAATTACATTAAACGGCAATCCCAAATTTATCGTTAAAAGATTGAATGACATACAATCGGTGCTTACCGATGACAGCGGTACTGTTTATATCGTTATGTTGACTGCCATAGATAACAAAGAAACAATCGATTTATCTCAACAATCGGATTTGAAGCTTGTCGGCAATATGTTTTCGGGTGTTGAGGCAAAACAATTGATCCTTCCCGACTATATTACCGAAATTCCCGATTTTACATTCTACGGTTCCAAAATTGAGGAAATACAATTACCCGATGGTTTAATATCGATAGGAAAACAGGCATTTGCGTACAGCGATGTTAAAACAGTTAACTTCCCGACGAGTCTGACAACTATTTCTCAAGGAGCATTTGTTCACAGTAAAATTACTTCCGTTATAATTCCCGCAAGCGTTACATTGATAGATCAAGGCGCGTTTGCATTCTGCGAAGATTTGAATAGCGTTACTTTCGCGGCAAAAGGAGAGGAAAATGAGGCATTGGTAATGACTGCGGGCAAAACGACTACTGTAAACGAAACGAATGATGTGGATATAACAAAAGTCGGAGTATTCGAACATTCCGGTATTACAACTTTGACATTATCGGACAGAGTAAATAATGTGCCTCAAAGCGCATTCCGATTTACCGAAAAACTCGAAACGCTTGTTTTACCTGCAGGCGTCTTTACCTTGGGACTATATTCATTCTTCCATTCGGGTCTTATCACATTGAATTTGACAAATTCGAATATAAGCAAGATCGATAACTACACATTTGAAGGAACCAATTTGAGAGATGTCGAAATTCCCGAAAACGCGGAAATTTCTTTAGGGGCGTATGCCTTCAGAAATATTGCAACTTTAACATCGTTTGTCAATAAAGGAACAATAACATTCTCTACGGGAGCGTACATGTTCCAGAATGATGAAATGCTCAATAAGGTAGTGTTGGGAAGAGGACCCACCAATATTCCAGGATATATGTTCCAAGGATGCAAATCGCTCAATAGTATCGAAATTCCCGATGAGATAACGGAAATAGCCAACTATGCATTCTCCGGCACGGGACTTGAGACTATTGAAATCAAGGAAACATCTTCGTTGACAACTATAGGAAGTCAAGCATTTGAGAACACTCCGCTTAAGAGCATTTATCTGCCCGAAGGATTTACGTCTCTCGGCAATAAAGCATTTGCTAATTGTACTCAGATGAAATATATTATTCTGCCTTCAAGTATTGTCCAGATAATGACAAGTACGAGCGCCGAGTATACTCCTTTCTTCGGATGGACAAAGGGACAACATGTTTTCCTGAAACATTCGAAATTCGTTGCCTTGTCTTTGTTCGGCTTAAGTTGGTGCGAGAGTAATATAGACAACGTTCATTATGATTATAAAGAAGGCGATGAGCAAAATATTTCCGCTTCCTGACAAAATAATGAGCAACGGTCGGATAATAAGATTTTCCTTAAAGGCTATTTAACGGAAAAAGAATAGCAACAATAAAAAACTTAATAACCTAATGAAAGTGAATGAGTTCGAATCAAATCGAGCTCATTTACTTTTTCGGAAGATACTTCTACTTGTGAAAATAAAATGTTGCGGAAAAAGAGATATTCATGGCAATAAAAATTTATGTATAAAAAATCTTGTCACAAGCAACATGATAAATCAAATATTTTGTGACAAACGCTTGACAGCGGGGGGGGGGTAATGATATACTTAATAAAATAAGATTTCATATACAAGGAGGCATCTATGAAACGTAAGTTAACCGTTTTGTTGACTGTTTTGATGGTACTCGCGATGGTTATGGGAATAACCGTGGCGTGCAATCCATCAGATCAGCCGACGAACAAAGTACCTGCGGGACCCGAAGGCGGCACATATTACTGCGACGACGGTTCCGACACTTACCACATAAGTCTTAAGGACGACAGCAAATTCACATTCGAAGTAGC
>CANPVN010000046.1 GCA_947581755.1 uncultured Clostridia bacterium
CCTCCTTGTATATGAAATCTTATTTTATTAAGTATATCACTACCCCCCCCCGCCGTCAAGCGTTTGTCACACATCAGTTAACTTGTTTTGTAATTGATTACATTTATTTCGCATTTCAAAGATTAAGTAAAAGAGTGCCGATGACAAATATCATCAACACTCTTTTACATATAAAATCTATGAAACGAAATTACAAAGAATGATTTTTAATTAATCCAAAGACAGAATATCAATGGAGTTATTCGGACAGTGCTGTTTTCAGTTTTGAGTTGCGCCGAAAACAAGCTTAGCCTGAATTCCCGTCATCCAATCGGTTCCCGCAACGGCAACAATGAAGAAGTTGTCGCTTTCGAAAGAGATCGTCTGTTTCGATGTCATTCCGCTGAAAACATCCGCGCCCGTAATGGTAGTGACGCTCTTGGGAATAAACAATTTGGAAATATTCGTTGCATTTTTGAAAGTATTATTTTTTATTTCTTTCAAAGTCGAGGGCAAGGTAATCGACGCTATCGGACAATCCGTGAAAGTGCCGCTTAAGGACGTCAATCCCTCGTGGAGCTTAATCGTCTTTATTTTGGGTGTATTTTTGAACATTGTTGTAGGCAATTCGGTAATCTCCATACCGTCCTCGAATTGAACGGAAACAAGCTCCTGACAATCGGTAAACGCGTTGTGTCCTACCTCTATAACGGATTTGTTAAACGCAACATCTACAAGCTTTGTATTTTTGAAAATATTGTACTTGAAAGCAATACGCGCGCCTTTTTCGGGATCGGGCAAAGTCAACTCTTTTAACTCGGAATTTTCAAAACAGTTTTGGTTAAAGGAAACCTCGGCTGTTTCGCTAAATGTAATTGTCTCGATACCGCTGTTTGCAAATGCGTAAGTGCCCACAGTGGAAATATGATCGGTAAACGTTACATGGCTGAGAGCGGACGCTCCATAGAATGCGTAATTACCTATCGATGTAAGATGATCGCTGAAAGTTACCTTACCAAGTCCCGAATCACCATAGAACGCATAAGTACCTATCGACTCTACGCCATCGGCAAATGTGACGGACTGCAATGATACGACTGCTCGGAATGTACTTTGAGGAATATCCGCAAGTCTTGCGGGAATTTCGATATTTTGAATTGCGCTGTGCTCGAATACTCCCGAATTTGCGGTGTCATCCTTAGTAGTGGTGGTGCCCGCCGTCAAAGTAAGAGGTACAGCCTCTCCCTCTCCTGTAGCGAATATAACCTCGGTCAATGAAGCACAATATGCAAACGCCGCTTTTCCTATGGTGGTAACAGTCGAAGGAATGGTTATACTCTTTATTGCGCTGCCGAAAAATGCGTTGATACCTATCGTCTCCAAGCCCTCGGGAAGTACAATACTCTCCCACTCGCTTTCATAGAAAGCATAGTCGGGAATTGCGGTGATATTCTCGGGAAGTATCAATGTTTTGTATCCCAAATTCTTTTGACCGTAAATAAGAGTCATGTCAAACTCGGTGTTTTCGCTAAGGTCGAGAACATCGCCATCGGCTTTATCACCCGATGCAATATAGGTATAATAGACCACGCCTTGAGCATCTTTGATTGCGGAATAAGGCGTTCCGTTTACCTTTTCTATCGAGAAAGTTGCATTTCCGCTAAATTGAAGATTTGTAACGGATAGTCCCGCAAAAGGAGTTTCAAAGGTATTTGTCGTGCTCTTAAAAGTCTTGTTCAAATCCGCAAGTATAAGAGTCTCGACAACAGCGCCTTTGAATGCATTGTTTCCCAAAGTCTTTATTTTAGATAAATCAAGGGTTTTCAAAGACTTGCAATTCTCGAATGTATAACGGTCTATTTCGGTACATCCCTCGGGAAGCGTAAGATTTTGTAAAGCGGTACAACCCGAGAAAGTATAACCGTTAGACGTCGCCGATAAGGTCGTATTACCTATCTTTGTAATTGCCGTATGAGACAAATCCAATGTCACAAGAGATGTGTCGTTCTGGAAAGCGTATGCTCCGATAGACGTTATATTCGCGGGTAAAGTTACATGTTCAAGATTGGGACAATCTGCAAAAATGTAACTACCCGAGAATGTCTTTATATTGGCGCCTGCGCTCAAATCTACGGTAGTAAGCAAAGGGCACCCTCTTAAAGTAGAAGCTGTAAATGTATTTCTCGCGAATGTGGAAGTAAGCTTGAAGCTGCGAAGTTTCTCGCAATAACTGAAGATTCCCGTTCCCATTGTGCCGCCTGTTCCCGCTGTTTTATTCGTTGCCATAACAGCATCGAAAACTATATCCGTAAATCCCGTATTTCCGAAACAATCATTACCAATCGAGGTGAAGTTTGAAAAATCGAAAGTTGCAAGACTTGTACAATCCTTAAATACGTTTGTTGCCAAACTTGTTGTTTTTTCACTTAAAGTAACCTTTTTAAGAGACGAACAGCCTGCAAATACCGAACCCGTAATCGCTGTCAATTTGGTACAATTACTGAAATCCACGGATTCAAGCGACGTACAATTCTGGAAAAGACCTGTACTCGAGGTTGTGGTAATTCCTTCGGGTAAAGTTATGGAAGTAAGCGAAGCACAATCATAACATATATTCTGAGGAATTGCCGTTACCGCGGTATGGGAAAGATCTATCTTTTCGAGAGCGGACTCGCGGAAAATATCGGTTGCATTCGTAGTACCGATCTTGGCAAGAGTAAGTTGTGTACATCTCGAAAAGTCGGCAACGGTTATTCCCGACGCTCGGAACGCCTCCTTGCCAATCTGTACGAGTCCGAGGAACTTTGTGAAGTCAACATCACTGAGCAAGGCGCAATTCTTAAATGCAGCCTGAGGAATTACCTTTAATGCCATAGCGCTTGCTCCCGCCTCGATTCTTCGGAGTTTTGCGCAATCCTGCAATACCGAATTACCGTAAGTTGCATTGTTCAAAGTAAAAGTCGTAAAGCCTGTATCGGCAAGTGCGAAACTACCGAAAGTCTGTATTTGCAAGTAATTCAAGGAATCGAGTTTGCTGCAATATCTGAATGAAGAACCGCCTATCTCATTACAAGTCGTAGGCAACGTAACCTTCTTAAGTTCGAGACATTTGTTGAATATACTAGCGGGTAAAGAGGTAAAATTCAATCTCGACATATCTATTTCGGTAATACCCGTATTGTCGAAAAGATTTTTATTTAACTTCACGTCAAAAGTCGTCGAATTGGAATCGGAACAGAAAACCACCTTTTTCAGAGCAGTACAACCTTGGAATGCCTTTTCTCCCAAAGATTCGAGATTGGAAATTATATTGGTAAAATCAATAGATTGCAAACTCTTGCAATTGGCAAAAGCAGTCGTTCCTATATTTTTCAACGGGCTTCCTACGGCAAACGAAATCTTCTTAAGATTAAAGCAATTTGCAAATGCCGATTCGCCTATCGTATCTATTCTGCTGCCCGCCTCGAAAATAACGGAACCGAGGTTGATACAATTCTTGAAAGCGTTTTTGTTTATCTTTTCTACCGACGAAGGAATGATCAACTCCGTCAAATTTGCAAGTCCCATCATTGCACCTTCGGCAACGACTTTTGTACCTGCGGGAATCTTATACGAACCCTGTTTGTCGGCAAAGACAAACAATATGTTTTCTTCGGTAATATCGTAAATGATATCATCGTTGGGATCCTTCTTGAAATAGGGACTCTTTGGAGATATGTTTATCGATTTTACGGCGCATCTCGAGAATACTCCGTCAATGGACCTTATCGATTCCGAAATATATACCGATTCGATATTGCAAGCATAGAACAATTCCGCTCCGAGAGTTATAGTAGACGTCGAAACGGGAAATCTTATGGAAGCCAATCCCGAATTTTTAAAGGCGCTCCCCTTTATCTCTTTTAAATTGCTTAATTGAGTTACCTTATCGACGGCAAAATCAACTTTCGTCAAAAGCGTGTCATTTTCAAAAGCGCTCGTGTTGATAGTAGTAATTCCCTTGGGCAAAGTGATATCGGTAAGAGAAGAACACCATCGGAAAGCATAATCTCCTATCTCAAGAGGAGTGTCGGAGTCCTCGTCGAATTTTACCGAAGTCAACTTCTTTGCCATATCGAATGCACTCTTAGCTATAGTTTTAATGCGGCTGCCCTCTTCGAAAACGATTCTTTCGATAGAGGAACTATAAAAGGCATTTTCGCCTATCGTCTCTACCGAAGCGGGAATGGTCAACGATGAAAGGTTTGTTGCGTTAAAACCATACTTACCTATTGATGTTATAGCTTTGGGAAGCACCAAGGTGGTAAGATTCTTGGTGCCCGAAAAAGTATAATCGGGAATATATGTAACAGCCGAACCTTCTTCGAAAATTATCGTCTCTGCCAAGCTTCCGCTGAAAACGTTTCCTGTTATAGTCGCGGGAGTTTTGGAATCATCTTCGGTATATATCGTGGTAACGGCGGCGGGAATTGTTATACTCTTTATAGCCGAACTTGCGAAGGCATGAGCACCTATCTTGACAAGATTTTTCGGCAATTCGAGTTCTGTCAACGAAGTCAGACTTTTGAAAACGCCTTGACCGAATTCAAGCTCGTAGGTATCGGATTCGGTGAAAGTGATATTTTCGATATAACTCTTCGCAGTAGTCGTAATATAGTGTCCGCTACTATAATGAACGAAATTATAACCGCCGAGATAAACAAGTCTTTCGGGGAAAGTGATGCTCTTGAGATTGGGAGAAACAAATAATCCATAAAAATTCTCTCCATCGGCATTAGTCCAAGATCCATTCTCGATTCTCAAAGGCGCCGTTCCGCCCGGCTCGAATTCAATGGTTTCGAGATTGTTGTCGCTCATGTTCACTACGTTATAATATATGGTAGTTACCGTATTGGGAATATTTATTTTCCTTAACGACTCCAAAGCATAAATGGGACCGAATACATTATTCTTTGTTCCCAAAGTTGTAATACCCGAAGGAAAACTGATTTCCCGAATACTTCTTTCATCGTCGGGATAACCGGAATCGTTATAGAATGCCTGAGGCATAAGATTAAGATCCAATACATCGGATGATCCTTCGTCTGCATTTTGTGTAGGTGTAAGATCCTCGAATGTTACCTTGTCAACAAATCGAATGTTTGTGAACGCCTTACCTGCAACTTTTCTGACAGTTCCGGGAACGGTTACGTCTGTCGTTTTACCGATAGGACAATACAAAAGTGTATCGGGAACCTTGACAGTCTCACCGCTCTCGTCTATAACATTTCTGAGAGAATATACGACATCGTCTATTGCAGTATAAAATTCGTTGCCCTCTTCAAATTCTATTTTTTGCAGTTTGTCACAAGAATTGAATATCTGGAAGCAACCATCTTTGTCAAGATCCAAACTTCTTACGCTATTGGGAATTTCAACCGTTACAAGCGCATCGCAGTTAACAAAAACGGCATCCTCCAATGCAAGCAAAGTATGTGAAAATGTTATTTTATTGAGCGCGGTACAAAGCCAGAAGGCATGATAACATATAGTAACACCCGAATAGCCTTCGCCAATCTCTCCGGGTAAAAACTCTATCTCTTTCAAATTTTCGCATTTCGAAAACGCTTCTTCTCCTATTCTTTCGAGTTTGTTGTGGAATATAACTTTGCCGATCTTTTTACCCGCGAACATTTTTGCGGGTATGTCCTTTATATTTTCGGGAAGAATATACGTTCCGTCGAAATCATTGGGAAAGAACAAAAGCATGCTCATATCTTTATCATACAATACATTGTTTTCGTCCAAATAGAAATTGGTATTGTTGCGATCAAGATCTATCGACGTCAATGATGTTCCTACAACCGTCGCTACATTAAACACGGGCATCGCCTTTCCTATATGCAAGATCTTGACGTTAGATGTATGAACTTTAGCCGATCCTTTTACATTGTGGAATGCTTCGTTAGTAAATTTCACTTCATCTCTCGGATGCTCGGCATCACCCTCGGTGTTCACCCATACTTCATTGAGCTTGCTTATGTTACCGAATGCGCCTGCTCCCAAAGAAACAAGATTGGCAGGCAATACCAATTTAGTCATTTGACTCGAAGCGGGACCGTAAAATGCACATTGCGCTATTTCGAGATCGTTATCGGAAACCGTTCCGTTAAACACGACTTCGGCAAGATTTTTACATCCCTCGAACGCGCTTTCTTTTATTAACTCGACGGGCGCGGAAATCGTAACTTTTCTAAGATTGGTGTGACCCTTGAATGCGCTGTTGCCTATTATTCTTACGGTATTGGGAATTGTGAATTCCGTCGATTCGCCCTCTTCGTCGCCTATTCCCAAAGGATAATACAAAAGTTCTTCCTTATCTGCGCCTTTGCTGTAAACTATACCGTTTACCGTCTTTAAGGCGGGGTGGTCGTCTCTTACTATTATCCTGTCAAGAGCCGTCAAAGAACCAAAAGTCAAGGGATTGAATACGGTATATCTTTGCGGTAAAGAGACTTCCTTCACTCCTGTGGAACCTTCAAAAGCACCTGTACGAATATCGAGAGCCTCTCCCTCTCCCTCTTTGAATATGATAGTCGTTATAAAAGGTATTTTATAGAACGCATTCTGCTCTATCAAAGAAACGGAAGAAGCAATCTCAATAGTATTAAGGACAAAAGTCTTTTTCTTACTTTCGAATACGGTAAACGCGCCGCCTGCAATTGTCGTAGTACCTTCGGGAACGATATACGAAGTATCGGTAACCATTTTTCCCGCAGGATAATATGTCAAAGTCGAATTATTTCCTTCGGAATCTTTTCTGAACAATACACCGTCTATGCTTCCGAAAGTTTCATTTGCGGGATCCACTTCTATCCAATTAAGATCTACGTTTCCTTTGAACGCTTGATCTCCGCTACCGCCTAAGTTTATCGTGGTGATTGAAGCAGGTATATTTATTCTTTTGAAAACGGTGTCCGTAAAGTCTGAAATTGCGATTACGGGATATGTATTACCCAATTCATCTGTATGATACTCGGGAAGTGATATGGAATCCGTTGCCAAGCTTATATTTACGGGATCTTTCTTTACACGCCATCCGTTCTGAGCCTCCTTTTCGAACACAAACAAGGGTACCCATTTTGCATAGAACTTTGTATCTCGGTCAAATGTAAAACTGCTGACTGCCTTACCTTTTTCATCCGTCATGCGGCGAGCATTATCTCCCGAGCCGTCATACCAACCTTGGAAGGCATATTCGACAAAGTCCTTCGAAACGGCGGGCACGGGAAGCTCGTAATCCGAAGAATCAAATTGAACTTTTTGCTTGTCGATGCTGTCTTCGCTGTATCTGCCCACATCAAATTCTACAAACCAATTGTGCGCACTCCAATGCGCGGTAAGAGTCATGTCTCCACCCGCAAACTCAGTGTCCTCGTATGGTCTGCCGTCGGCTCCGTACCAAGCGACAAAATCATAACCCGCTCTTGCTCTGTCGGCATCACTCAATTCTTTTGACAAATCAATAGGGTCACCTTTTACTTTGAAAAGAGAAGGTATCGGCTCGGCAATAAATCCTCTGTCGAAACTTATCTCATAAGCGTCAACGTCGGTATTTGACGAGGACGCGGTGAAACCGTCCTTTATTATCCTTACCGTTATATGATTCTGCTTTGCAACAAGTTTTATGGGCGTGCTGTTGGTCTTGGTCTTTACGATTATTTCATCTTCATCGTTGATCTTTATTCCGAAGTCACGAACGCCGAACACAGCGTCCCAACTAAGGATACCTTCGTTGTAATAAACATTACCCATTTTGCCTGCTACAACGGTTATCTCCTCGGACTCGGGAGAGTCGTATATGGGATTGGACGAGGTCGCTCTTATCGTTATTTTAAGACTGCCCTCATTTCCGAGATATTCCTCTTTTAATTGGAAGGAATGTCCGACTGCGGTGTGTTCAACTCCGTTTATCGTGAGTTTATATCCCATCGCGCCATCTACTTCTTCCCAAGTAAGGGTGTCGTTATCGCCGAACTCTATGTTCTTTACTCCCGACAACTTCAACTTGTCATAGTTATATATCGCTACCTCGGGGCTGTTCCAACCGAACATTTTGGGTGTGACTTCTACTACAACCTTTCCTCTGTCGAGTTCTATCATGTTATAAGAAGTTCTGCTCGTCTCATCGCTGTATACTTCTTCGCCGTCCAAGGTTATCTTTACATCGTATCGAGCGTCCTCTATCGCCTTCCAACTCAATTCCTGAGTCGTATTGTCTACATTAAAGCCCGTAACTTTATCCAACACTCTGTTGAGTGTGTATTCGCTTACGCTCTCTTTCTTGTTGTTTCCCGTCGCTCTTATCGTGAATACATATCCGTTTTCGGGAATGTCGTATGTATGGAAATCCACGCCGACTACGTTGCTCGTTCCGCCGTCTTGCGTCGAAAGCGTTGCCGTGCCGTCCTTGTGCGTTAAGGTCACTTCGTAAGAGTCCGCTTCGGGCACCTTGTAGAACTGCAAAAGGTC
>CANPVN010000047.1 GCA_947581755.1 uncultured Clostridia bacterium
TGGAACAGCCCCGAGGTAGCGACATATAACTATGACAAGTTGAAGTTGTCGGGAGTAAAGAACATAGAGTTCGGCGACAACGACACACTCACATGGGACGCTGTAAAGGACGCATTGGGATATGAGCTTACGATAAACGGAAAGCCTCATAGAACAGGTAGCCCTATGTTTCAATTAAAAGAGGAATATCTCGGAAATGAGGACAGTCTTAAAATAACGATAAGAGCGACCTCGTCCAATCCCATATACGACTCTCCCGAGTCCGAGGAGATAACGGTTGTAGCGGGCAAAATGGGTAATGTATATTATAACGAAGGTATCCTTAGTTGGGATGCCGTGTTCGGCGTTCGTGACTTCGGAATAAAGATCAACGATGAAGATGAAATAATCGTAAAGACCAAGACCAACAGCACGCCTATAAAACTTGTTGCAAAGCAGAATCATATAACGGTAAGGATAATAAAGGATAGCTTTAACGCATCCTCGGCAAGTACCGACGTTACTGCATACGAAATTAGTTTCGATAAAAATTTCGAAGTTGCGGAAGAAGATATGATACCTTCTATCTATAAAGCATTCGGCGATCCCATAAACTTGAATGAATATTTGGATGATGAGGATACTTTCAGATACGGATACGATTTTAAGGGTTGGTATACAGATGAATCTCTTCCGTATAATGACGAATATTTCAACGGTGATAAAGATCTTAAGCTTACGGCACATTGGTCGGCGCATAACATTTTGATAAAGTTTGTAATTCCTCAAGGTTATACTGAAGACAATGGAACAGAAGCAAAATATGACAATCAATATGTTGTCTATGATTCGGATGATTTTACTTTGCCTATTCCTTCGGTTACCTTGTTTGAATATGCTTTTTCAGGATGGTTTATCGATCCCAATATTTTTAATTCAAGACTTGCCGATCATACGGGAAAAGGAATAGAGAAGGTTTACCGTGATTACGATGAAAACGGAGAATTAACTTTATACGCGCGATTTGACCAGGTATTAAAGTTTGAAAATGAGGCAGACGGTACTTTGCGTGTTATGAAATTCAACGATCGAAATATAGAGTATGTAACGGAAATAACAATACCCTATATGTATGCGGGAAAAGAAGTTACCGCAATATCGGACTTTTCCAATGCGCATACAATAACAAAATTCAGTTTCCCCGAGTCGATTCGTACGATTAACCTTGGTGATGACAGCCCTTCATTCCGTGGATGCGAAAATCTTATGGAATTCGAAGTCAGAGACGAACCCTTATTTAGGGGCGATCCCAAATATTCTTCTCGTGAAGGAATATTGTATGAAAATGACGCAGAGGGCAATGTTAAGTCTTTATTATTGTGTCCGTACGGCTTGATTTATAAATTGAAAGAATTGAATATTCCCGAAGGTACGGTGGATATAAGAAGCGGCGCATTTTATATAGAGGACAATTACTCGAAGAAGTCGCCTCTCGAAACAATTACTTTCCCGAAGTCTCTTACCAACATAGATGCAAATGCGTTTGTAAACATCGATGATATCAAAGAATTGATTTTCCTTTCGGGTGAAGATGAAGCGGGAAGCCTTTCGATAAACGCAGCGGCATTTCCTTCGGCAATAAGCGATAATAAGATTACAAAAATTACATTGCCGAAAAGATATAACAATTTCGAAACTTCTACATTTGCGAATTTTCCCTCTCTTACAACATTGCAATTCGATCCTTCCAACAAGACATACTACACCGATGAAGAAGGGGCTGTTATAAAATATAGCGGCGATTTCGGAAAAGAGCTCGTTTTCTTCCCGCTGGGAATAAGAGGAAACGAAACGAGTAACAGAATAGCTTATACAATTCCCAATGACGTATTTTCCGTAGGTGCGGAGGCATTCAGAGGTAATAAATATTTGAAAACATTGACCGTTCCCGCGCAAGTTCGCAGAATAGGAGAGAGTGCGTTCAGACTTTGTACCAATCTTGAAGAAATTAAATTTTTGGGAGATAAAAACTCGCAGGATCTCGAAATATGCGATTTTGCTTTCTTAATGGCAGAAAATGTTAACGATTGGGGAAACGGTAAAATAAAAGAACTTGTTTTGCCGCCAAACCTCATAAGGATAGGGCTGTCTGCTTTTGCCGGAAAAACTAATGGTATAAAGACCGTTACGATAACCACAGACAGAACGGAAGTCGGAAATGCCGATGATTTTGAAATTGTAGCGGGTGCCTTTACAAATTCAAAATTTGTCGATACAGCCAGCGTACAAGTTGTTAATATCAAAGGAACGGTTCCTTATTTTGATATTTCCGAAGCATTCGGAAGATTCCTTCGCGAGGTAAATCTTTTGGATAGCGAGAATTTATATTTTTCACAAGATAGTTTCGGCGTTCTCTATGACAAAGACATGACGAATCTGGTATTTTTCCCTTCCGATTGGGCAAGCGATGATGATTATGTCCTTCCCAAAACCATGACCGAAATCAAAGATTATATGTTCTATGGAAAGACCGGTCTTAAAGGTATAGTTATTCACAGCGGAGTGACAAGAATAGGAAAAGAAGCATTCAAAGATTGTAGCAATTTGATCAGAGTCATCTTTGAAGAAGGCGGAACGGAATTGGTAATAGAGGACTGGGCATTTGCGTACTGTACAAAATTACAGAATATTAAATTACCCGATCATTTGACCGAGCTCAATGGCAGAGTTTTTTACCAATGTGGTTCTTTGGAAAAGATAGAACTTCCCAAGGGACTTAAGAAAATAGGTCTATATAATGGCGTATTCTCTTTGTTTTTGGATTGCGGAAAACTTCAGACTGTTACAATATCCCCGGAAAACAAATATTATACGGCTATTGAAGATGTAATTTATTCCGTGCGAAAAGTAATGATTGACGGAAAAGAAATTTCTGTTGCCGACACTCTTCTTTATTGTCCCATCGGTAAAGAAGGTACCGTTAATGTTCCCGATTCTGTTCGTGAAGTCGCCGGAAACGCTTTCTATAAGATTGGAAATTTAACTGAAATTATTTTCAAAGACTTAAAATATACCGAAAATGTAGAACCGGAAGAAATCGAAGAAGGAGAAGATTATTCCGATGTAGTTGATTTGAAATTCGGCGCAAGCGCAATAGCTTCGTCTTCCATACAACATATAAAATTGCCCGAAGGTCTTTCGGTGATGACATCAAATATGATGAACGGATGTAGCGGTTTAAAGGTATTGGATATTCCCTCTACCGTGACCTCGATTCAAGCGGGTTCAATTGGCGCAAGCAATCTTGTGACTGTCAATTTTATTGAAAACGAATCGGATCAAACGGAAGCGTTGCCTTTAAGAATAGAGGATGGCGGCGTATTCAATTCTACGAAGATAATCGAAATTACTTTGCCCGAACGCATTACCTATATAGGCAAAAATGCCTTTGGAGATACGAGCGTTATAAAGTTATTGCAAACTGTCAAATTCAATAATCCTCACGGTAAACTTAATGTGGAAATAGGAGATGGCGCTTTCAGAAATTGCAAAAATATCATTTCATTTGATTTTGCCGAAGGAATAACCAAGATCGGGGATGACGCTTTCTATGATATACCTTTTGCATCTGTCACTATTCCCGCTTCGGTACGAACGATTGGAAACAACGCTTTCTATAGGATAAGTCTTACTTCAAAAGCAAACTTTAAAACTCTCGAATTTGCTCCGGGAAGCGTTTTGGAAAGCATAGGCAATTCGGCTTTCTATGAAGCGAAGTTCACAGAGGTGACTTTACCCGTTTCTCTTAAATCGATTGGAACTTCCGCATTCGCCAATGTCACTACTCTTAAAACAGTCACATTCCCTGCCGGCAGTCAGTTGGCGTCGATAGGCAAAAGCGCATTTTCTTCCTGCTCGAATTTGGCTGAGATAAAATTCGATTTTGATTCCGATATTCCTTTGACAATTGGGGATTCGGCATTTACCAATACGGGAATTACAACATTTACTCTTCCCAAAAATGTTGTCTCGTTAGGTAAAACCGTGTTTAACAATTCCAAACTTACAAGTATAGAATTTGATACCTATACGGATGAAAACAATGAACAAGTAACCGACCTCAAATCAATAGGAGATCAGGCGTTTGCGAGAACAAAGCTTAAAAGTATTGATTTCCCCGTAGTCTCATCCGGTTCTTTGGAGCTTGGTTCCTCTTTGTTTGCATTTTGTACCGAATTGACGGATATTTATATTTCCAAATCCGTTTCTTCTTTAAACGATTTGCTTAAAGGTTGCGGTTCGGTAGAAAGAATAACCGTCGATGAAAACAGCGCATATTTCCGAAGCGATGCGACCCAGCCTATCATCTATGATCCCAACGGTTCGGTTATATTCATATATAAGAATATTCAGGGAACATTCAGAATGCAGAATGGCGCATTGATTATAGGGAACGGCGCTTTCGCAAATCTTTCCAATTTGACCGAAATTTATATTCCCGCATCGGTGACGCAAATCGGCGATTATGCTTTCCAAAATTGCATCAACTTAAAGAAGGTTCATATAGCGGCAAACAGCGTATTGAAATCGATAGGCGCATACGCTTTCCAGAATTGTTCTTCTCTTACCGAGTTGGATTTTTCGGGCGCTTCGTTATTGTCTACATTCGGTGACGGAGTAACCGTATCGTCTTCAAATATCAATAAAGCGGAAATCCATGCAACAGGAATTTTCTCGGGTTGCGAAAAACTTAAAAAAGTAACGTTCGGTTCGGGTGTTACTACACTCGGAACAGCAATGTTTGCGCGCAGCGGCGTTATTCAAATAGATTTATCAAAGGCTGATTCTTTGGAAAAACTTCCCGAGCAAGTATTTGCCGAGACGCCGAATCTTAAACTCTTGAAACTGCCCGCATCAATTTCCTTTATAGGTAGCGCATTTTTAAGATTTTCGGGAATAGAAACTTTGGATTTGTCGCATCTTGTAAATTTAAAACATCTTTTGGCTGAGAAATCTACTTCGACTACGAGTTCTTCGTATGCCTTTGCGGAATGTTATAATTTACAAGAACTCAAATTGCCTACTTCGATAGAAAAAGTGGGAAGTTATACTTTTAGAAATTGTAACAAACTTCAAACGATAACGGGGCTTGATAATGTCACCGGATATGGTTGGGGAGCTTTCAGCGGGACTGCGATCGAAAGCTTCACATTAAAGGGCGATGTCACCTATAACAGTTCGATGTTTTTGGATTGTACTCATTTGTCTCAAATTATTATCGATCCTTCGTATGTTAAGACGACCACAATTTTTGAGGCGTTCTTTTCGGGTTGTTCTTCTTTGAGTTCTTTCGATTTCGAATTGTTGCCCAATATTACTTCTATAGGTAAAAATGCGTTTAAGGGTTGCGCTCTTACCGATGTCAATCTTTCGGGAATGAACGGGCTTAAATCGTTGAGCAGTAGCAGTGTTTTCGCCGATTGCGCAAATCTCAAAAGCGTAACTCTTCCTGCCGTTTGTACCAAGTTGGGCGATTCGGTATTCAACGGTTGCGGAAAATTGAAATCCTTTGACTTTACCAATATTACAGAAGTGGGAAAGACCGCTTTTGCAAATACGGGATTTACGAAAATCGATATCTCCGAAAAAATAACAAAATGGGGTGACACTCCTTTCCTCGGATGTAACATAATCGAGGTGAATATTCCCGACGGATACAAAGTAAAGATCGTCGGATTGTACAAAGGTCTTCCTATTGAAACGGTGGATTTATCGCATACCGGATTTACCGAAGTCACCGCAAGTATGTTTGAAGGTTGCACATCGCTCAGAAGTGTCAATCTCGATAACGGTAAGATTACCAAAATAGATAAAAACGCGTTCTCGGGTTGTACGAATTTGCAAGAGGTTACCTTACCTAAAACGCTTAACACTTGCAATGCCTATGCGTTCCAAAATTGCACATCGCTCGAAAGCATTGACTTCAGTCAAACCGCTTTGGCAAATTTAACAGCAACAACTGTGGCTTCATATATTTTTGCGGGATGTACAATGCTGAGTGACGTCAAACTTCCGGCAAAATGTAAGACTATAGGACAATATGCCTTTTTGGATTGCAAATCGCTTACCTCATTTGATTTCTCTAATATTACAGGTATTGGTAAGTATGCATTCCAAAATACAAATATCACATCCTTATATTTGCCCGTTCTTACGACGCTTGTAATGGAGGGATCTGAACATCCTTTCGAGGGTTGCGATATTAAATCGATAGATCTCGGCAGCAACAAAAATTTCCGACTTGTGACTGTTCCTACTACTAAAGAAATTGTACTTCTCAACTCAAAAGGCGAATATTATTTCTCTTATTTCACCGAAGAGAAAAACGAAAAAGCCGATGTTCTTGATTTGAGCGAAGAGAGTGATATCGTAAATTATTTGGCAAATAATACCATAAGAGGATATAAGAAGGTTATTCTTCCCGATTCATTGCTCGATTTGCCTTCTAAAGCTTTTTATGCAAGTGATGTCGAAGAGGTCATTCTTCCTGCCAATCTTACAAAGATAGGCGTACAAGCGTTTGCTTACAGTAAGATAAAGACGATAACGATTCCCGCAAGCGTAAGTATTATCGATCAAGGCGCATTCGCTTTCACATCCGAATTGTCTGAAGTCATTTTCTCGGAGGATGGAAATAATCCCGCAAGCACTTTGACATTGACAGCCGGTAAAAAATCCGACACAAAAGGCGAAGTCGCGAAAATTGCAGATGCCGGTGTCTTTGAAATGTCGGGAGTACAATCAATTACATTCCCCAAGCGTTTGACCGAGATATCTCAATCTACCTTCCGTATGGCAACAAGGTTAGAAGAATTCACATTTACGGATTATATTACTTCTATAAAAACGGCGGCATTCCAATTCAGTTCGCTGAAAAGAATCAATTTCTCCGAAACCGCAGATTTGGTTCTTTCAAGTGGTTCTAATTATATCTTCACGGGTTCTGCTGTAGAAAGAGTAGTATTCCCTGCTAATTTCAACAAGAACAATAATCATAACTTGATGAGTTTCTGTCAAAACTTAACTTATGTCGAATTCAAAGGACCCGTTGAATATACGACATATAACCAGGATTTTCAGGAATGTCCTTTGCTTGAAACCATAATTTTCCCCGAAGGAATTACTTCAATTACCACAAAGACATGCCTTAATTGTCCCAATCTTAAGAATGTCGTATTGCCGAGTACTTTGACTAATATCGGATCAGAGGTGTTCGCTAATTGTACTTCGATAGATAGAATCGTAATTCCCTCCTCGGTATTCACTATTTCTGCAAACAGTCTTGTCTCTACAACCAAGAGTTCACCGTTTGACGGATGGACATCAAAACAAAAGATTTGCTTCGTTTCTTCCGAATATATTACATTATCTCTTTTGGGCATGGATTGGTTGAACGGTATCGATGTAACTGTTGAATACGATTATGTTGAACCCAAAGAAGTTATATCTATTTCGGAATCCGAACATGAGTCCTTAATTCCATTTGTGAAAAGAAAGGAATATTGATTGCAAATTAAACGCATGTATTAAGCCTATAAAAACAAACACACTTAATAACCTAATGGAAGTAAATGAGTTCGAATCAAATCGAGCTCATTTACTTTTTCGGAAGATATTTCTACTTGTGAAAATAAAATGTTGCGGAAAAAGAGATATTCATGGCAATAAAAATTTATGTATAAAAAATCTTGTCACAAGCAACATGATAAATCAAATATTTTGTGACAAACGCTTGACAGCGGGGGGGGGGTAATGATATACTTAATAAAATAAGATTTCATATACAAGGAGGCATCTATGAAACGTAAGTTAACCGTTTTGTTGACTGTTTTGATGGTACTCGCGCTGGTTATGGGAATAACCGTGGCGTGCAATCCCACGAATCAGCCGACGAACAAAGTACCTGCGGGACCCGAAGGCGGCACATATTACTGTGACGACGGTTCCGACACTTACCACATAAGTCTTAAAGACGATAGCAAATTCACGTTCGAAGTAGCGGGAGAGAACCGCGAAGGAAACTATGAGTTTGCGGGAACGGCATTGACGATGAAGTTCTCCGAGACCGAGACTGTATCTGCCGAACTCAGAGACTACAACGAAATGACGTTTACATACAAGAATAAAAATTATACTTTCCTTCGAGATGTAGACTACACCGTAAGTTTTGAAAGCCAAGGAAGCGCGGTGACGGACAGGAACGTCAAGAACGGACGAGTTCTCGAGGAGCCCAACAGCCCCACAAAGAGCGGATATTTCTTTGCGGGTTGGTACGAGGACGCGAAATACACGACTCGTTTCAACTTCGG
>CANPVN010000048.1 GCA_947581755.1 uncultured Clostridia bacterium
GGAGCGGGAGCGTCAACGGTAGACCCCATGCAGACCAAAGGCGGAATGATCGACGCTATGTCTATAAAGCCGACAAAGAGTGGAGCGGAGTTCCTCGGTTGGTGGGTAAGCCACGAGAATGACCCTGAGAAATTGACATATAAATATGAACTTGAAAGATTGTACGAAGATACCACATTCTATGCAGTATGGAGCGACGGCAATCCCGCGGTTTCTGTAAAGGACGGCGAGGCAACTTGGACGGGAACGGGAGAGGCTACCGTAGAAGTAACGAATCCCGACGGCAGCAAAGCAACTCCCACTGTAAGCGGAAACAAAGCAACGATAGCGTTTAATGCAACGGGCGAATACCAAGTAAAAGTGACGGTAGGCGGAAAGAGCAGTACCGCGTACTACACGCACAACAGAATAAGCAGAGTCAGCGTATTCAAGACAGACGGAGACCTTTTGCAGTTCTATAAGGTGCCCGAAGCGGACTCTTACGAAGTGACCTTAACGCACAAGGACGGCACGGCAACTCTTGCAACAACAGCAGGCGGAACCGATAATGTAGTCGGCGTGGATTTCCATACATACGACATTCCCAAGGACGGATATGTATTCACTGTCACTGCAAGCGCAGACAACAAAGTTGCGAGCAAAATCGACTATACTCTTAACAGAGTGTTGGATAAGGTAACGGGCTTGAGCGTAGATGACGCTACTCAAAGTTTGAAATGGAACGCAGTCAAAGACGCAGACGGATATATGATTACTATAACCGAAAGCGGAAAGGATCCCGAGACAAAGGAAGTCGAGACTGCTCAATTCTCCTTTGCCGACAAAGACCCCGGAGCGATAAATTTCGAAGTGGCTCCCGTAAAAAAATGTTGGAACAGCCCCGAAACCGAGAAATACGATTACAACAAAGAAAAACTTGCTGTGGTAACGGATATTCGTCTCGAGGGCGAGACCTTGAAGTGGAACGCCGTAACGGGAGCGGAAAATTACAAATTGATAATCAACGGTACGGAGTATTCGACAGACGGAACGAGTTTCGAGTTGAATGAACAAGATCATATAAAGGACGGCAAGACCGAGATAACGATAGTAGCGATACCCAAAGATACAAAATACAAAGATTCTCCCGTGTCGGCAGTATTCAACATTACCGTAGGAGCCATGGGCGAGATAACTTACGGAGAGGGAAAAGTAAGATGGGACGCAGTGTTCGGCGCGTCGTCTTATTTGGTAAAAGTCAATAACGGAGCGGAGCAGCAAGTAGACAATGCACGTGAGTGCGAGATAAAACTTACCGCAAAAGTAAACACCGTAGCGGTAAAGGTAAATGATGAAAATTCCGAATGGAAAGAAATCACCGTCAACGCCAACGAGATAAGGTTTGAAAGAGGCTATCTCGGAGAACCGTTGCCTTCTGTATATAAGGCGCAAGGCGATCCCATTGACTTTACGGAAATCGAAAACTTATTAAATAAAATAGGTTATAACTTTGTCGGTTGGGAGTTGGACGGCGAGCCTTACGATGCCGAAGTTTTCACAGGCGGAGATATAACTCTTACGGCGGCATGGGAAGCGAAAGAATTCAAAGTAACTTTGGATGCGGGCGATAACAGCGATTCCACATATAGCGAAAAGTATGATGTAACATACGATTCGTCGGATTTTGAATTGCCCGTACCTACGCCTCTTAATGACGAGTTGGCATTTGAAGGTTGGTACACTCAAGACGGTACAAAGATGACCGACGATACGGGAAAAGGTATAACGAAATATACCTATGACGGAGACGCTTCCTTCGAGGCGCATTATATTGCTATCTTCATATTTGAAGAAGAGATGGACGGAACATACAGGATATTGCAGAACAATACCAATATAACGTATGTATCCAAGATAAAGATCCCCGCAAAACACGCGGGACAATGGGTAACGGTAGTATCTGATTTCACAGGCGCGCTTAATCTCGAGAGAATAGAGATTCCCGAAAGCGTAAAACTTATAAATCTCGGAAGTACCGCCGCCGCATTTGCTCAATTGAGAAAGTTGGAATATATAGATATTTACGAAGTAGAGGGATATGATGACGAAGCGGTATATTCCGATAAAGAGGGCGTATTGTTTAAGAACGGCGAAGGCGAAAATCCCGAAACTTTGATATGTTATCCTTTCGGACTTTTATATAAAAACGAGTCTTACACTATCCCCGAAGGAACCAAGGCGATTGCATCGGGAGCATTCTTCTCGAAATATTCCGTAACGGGAATGTCTTTGAAAACGGTAAATATTCCCGCATCCGTAAGTTTGGTAGAAGAAAATGCTTTCCGTTATGTAAGCGCATTGGATCATGTCAATTTTGACGCTCGCGGAGAGGCAGCCGAAGATCTTACGATAGAATCCAACGCATTTTACGGAAGTAACTACATAACTAAAATAACCTTCCCCAAACGAATGACTTCCGTTAATCTTTCGATATTCAATAATCTTGTCAATTTGCAAGAGATAGAAGTAGAGCAAGGCAGTCAATATTATGTCGGAGAAAACGGAATATTATATAATCTCAAAGGCGGAGCAGACGGCAACAAAAAGGAACTTACATATTATCCTTTGGGAATAACCGAAAAGTCTTTCCGAACACCCGAGGGAGTGTACTCTATAGGGGAATCTGCCTTTAAGGGCAACAAACACTTAGAGTCGGTAACCATCTCCGCGCAGATAACCGAAATAGGTACAAGCGCATTCGAAAACTGCTCGGTACTTGCCGAGATAAACTTCTTGGGAGAAGCGGACGACGCCGATCTTACGATAAAGGATTATGCTTTCTATTGCGGAAACGCTTTGATCCAAACTTTGGAATTGCCCGAGAACCTTGTGACATTGGGTGTAGGCGCATTCGGTAATTTGTCTGCGCTCAGGGACGTTACCGTCAAGACAAAGAGCGGTGAAAATCATTCGCGTGACAGCGTTTCCTTTGCTTCGGGCGCATTCCGCGCGGCAAAGGCTTTGGCTAAGACTTCTTATGTCCGTAACGTGACTTTGGGAGAAGAAGTGCCTTTCTTTAATGTGACCGATGTATTCGGCGACGCGTTGAAAAAAGTCTCCGTTCCCGCGGCAAATACAAATTACTTCTTGGATAATCAGAATGATGCAGGCGTGCTTTATGATAAAAACAAGACCGAAATCGTATTTTTCCCTACCGATTGGCAAGGAGAGTACAGACTTCTTTCCGATATAACCGTTATACCCGACGGAATGTTCAAAGGCAGAACGGGGCTTACGGCAATTACTATTCACGGACAAGTTACCGAAATAGGAAACGAGGCATTTGCCGATTGCACGGGGCTTAAAAAAGTTATATTCGAAAAAGGCGATGCCGAACTTACGATAGGAGAAGGTGTTTTCTCGGGTTGTGTCAATTTGAGTAATATCGACTTACCCGATAATTTGATAGCGATCAAGGACAGGGCGTTTGAAAATTGCTCGACTTTACAGACGATCGCCATTCCCGCAAACGTAAAAACAATAGGTCTTTTCAGCGGAAAAGAAGGAACGAAAACATTAAAGAACGCATTCAGAATTTTCAATGGATGCAGCGCTCTCGAAAGTATAACGGTAAAACCCGACAGCAAGTATCTTACGGTTGACAACGGAGTACTTTATACTGTAAGAGAATTGACCGACGGCTCTTATGTACCCGATATGTTATTGTATTGTCCTTTGGCAAAGACGGGTGAGGTTATTGTACCCTCGTCGGTTCGTTCGGTAGCGGGTTATGCTTTCTATAATGTGCCTTCGGTGACAAAAGTAGAATTTCAAGCTCTCAAACAAACCGAGAATGCCGAAGAAAGTAATGCCGATGCAATCGATCTTACGCTCAACAGTTATGCTTTCAATTATGATTCAAGCGATATGAAGGGTATAACCGAGATAGACCTTCCCGAGGGAATGAAGACTTTGCCTCAGTACGGACTTTACAATCTGCCCGTGCAGACCATTGTTATTCCCAACACCGTAACAAGTATTCATATGGATTTTGCTGTCGGCTGCAGTGAAGTTATATCGCTTGTTTTTGCCGAAGGCGGTACGGCTCCTTTGACTATTTCCGACGGACAGACCAATAAAGGCGCGTTTATAAGCATGCTCAAACTTTCTTCCGTACGATTCCCCGAACGACTTGAAAAATTGGGTAGTAATTCCTTCCAGAACACAAATCTTACGGAAGTTATTTTCGATTCCTCGGCAACGCGGGATTTGACTATAGGACGATATGCTTTTAGCGGTACAAAATTACAAACGGTAACTTTACCCGCAAATCTTAAGACGCTTGGAACGAATGTCTTTGAAAAGACGCCCTTGACGAGTGTGGATTTTGCTCCCGATATTCAATTGGAAAAGATCGATACAAGTACCTTTGCTTCTTGCTCTCAACTCGTCGAGATCACCATTCCCAAGTCGGTAAAGTCAATTAACGGCTTCGGAAGTTGTACCTCTTTGACAAAAGTTATCTTCGAAAAAGGAAGTCTTTTGGAAGAAATCAAGGACGCCGCTTTCAGAGATTGTCCTTTACTTTCGGTGATCGAATTCGGTTGGAGCGGGGATAAGCTGCTCAAAACGATAGGAAACAATGCCTTTGTCGGAGCCGCGCTTACGGAATTTACGGTTCCCGCAACCGTCACAAAAATAGGTAACGCCGCTTTCCAAAATGTTTCTACTTTGACTTCGATAAAATTCGACGAGGTTAGCGCTCTCGGAACGGTAGGAAAACAAGCCTTTGAAAAGACGGGATTGAAGGAGTTCGCTTTCCCCGAGTCCTCGGCAAAAATCACTTTGGGCGCCAATATTTTTGCGGGATGCACGCAACTTGAGACAATTTATATTTCCGATTCTGTGGAAGAAATCGGTGTAAATGCTTTCCTCGGTTGCATGCCCAAGACAATTGTTATAAAAGACACTCATCCCAAACTCGAAGTGAAGGATTCGGTGATTTACGATAAGGAAACAGGTATGGTTGTTTGGGCTTATGCAAGCAAAGGAAACGAATTGACTATTCCCAAAGGCACTACCAAAATTCCTCAAGGAGCATTTGCAAATCAGGCTGAGTTGACATATATTTATATTCCCGCGACAGTGACCGAGATCGGAGAAAACGCATTCCAAAATTGTATAAATCTGCAAACCGTAGAATTCGAATCGGGAAGCAGATTGACTAAGGTCGGCAACTATGCCTTCCAGAATTGCAGGTCTTTGACAAACTTGAGTTTTGAATATACAAATTCGCTCGCGTCGATAGGAACGTATTGCTTCCAAGGATGTATTGCGCTTAAAACAGTGCGTTTTGCTTCCGAAAACACTTCTGCGATAACTTTCGGTATGTATTGTTTCGAAAGCAGCGGACTTACCGAAATCGATTTGTCGGCAACAAAAGCCACGACTTTTAATTCTTATATGTTCCAGAATTGTAAGAATCTCAAAAAGGTTTCCATTCCCAAAACTATTGGAACCATAGCGATGAACTCATTTGCGGGATGCGAATCTCTTGTTGCGGTAGGAACAGACGGAATATCCGATTCTATGCCCGAAAAAGTGGATTTATCCAAGTGTACGGTGCTTAAAACTATCGGCAATACGATCTTCCAAAATTGTACGAAAATTACCGAAGTGGATTTCTCCAATGTGCCTGCAACTTCTCTCGGAGCGAATACTTTTGAAAATTGCTCTTCGTTGAGAACCGTTACATTCCCCGCCGCTTTCAAAACAATGGGCGCTTCGATGTTTATGAATTGCGTCTCTGTTGAAACGATTGATTTGAGTAATACCGCTCTTACCACTGTGGCAGCAAGCGCATTCAAGGGCTGTACTCGTCTTACAAGCGTAAGTTTCCCCAAAACTTGTTCCAAGCTCACAAACTTCTTGTTCCAAAATTGCACATCTTTGAAAGAATTCGATTTTTCGAATTTTACCGATATAGGACAGGAATGTTTTGAAAATACAGGCTTTACTTCGATAGAAATTCCGACTAACATTACAAAGTGGGGCTCAGGCGTTTTCAAGGCTTGCGCGTCTTTGATTTCAATAACATTCAATCCCGATTTAACAACTCTCGGCGCTTCGATGTTTGCCGACTGTACCGCGCTTAATGACGTTGACTTGTCAAAAACAGCGGTTAAGGATTTGCCTGCGTCTATGTTTGAGGGCTGTACCGATTTGGTTTCGGTAAATCTCAATAACAAAGAGATGCTTACGATAGGCAACTCGGCGTTTGCCGATTGTACTTCTCTCAAGGCTATAGAGTTTTCGGCTTCGCTTATTCACGTCGGACAATATACTTTCAGAAATTGCGTAGAACTCAAAGAGATCGATCTTTCCATAACTCAAGTTATTAAATTGAGCGACGGAGTAACCGCAGGCGAGACGAATGACGTAGGAGCGACTACGGATTCATATTGCTTCGAAGGTTGTAAAAATCTCAGTTTGTTATTGTTGCCCGACAACTTTGTGCAGATAGGCGGTCATGCCTTCGAGGGTTGTACCTCTCTCGAAACTTTGGATATTTCCAAAGTTAAGGTAATAGGCAGACAGGCGTTCTTCGGATCTGCGATAAAGAAAGTAAATATCTCTTCGGTTACCGATTTGATAATGTTTAACGAGCATTCGCCTTTTGAAAACAGCGCAATCGAAGAAGTCGATTTAGGCGAGAATCAGATTTTTAATATCGTAAAGAATTTTGAAGGAACCGATTATACGGCGCTTACAAACGCAGATGACAATAGGGTATACTATTTGTACAAAGAAAATCTTTCGCAAAACAAAGAGTTGGATCTTACGAATACGAAATTTACCGACACCGAAGATGTGTTTGGAAAATTCGGAGGCGTGTACGAAAGAATAGTTCTTCCCTCTGTAACCGAAATTCCCGCTTACACTTTCTATAACGCAAACGTCGAAGAAGTCGTTCTTCCTCAAGAATTAGAGAAGATAGGCGATTATGCCTTCTTCGGAAGCGCAATAAAGAAGATAACGATTCCCGCGTCGGTAAGCGAGATAGGCAAAGCCGCATTTGCATATTGCGAGAACTTGACCGAAGTAACTTTCCAAGAAGGCGGAGCAGAGACATTGACTTTGGCAGCGGGCAGCAACAGCACCTCGGATAACACCGCAAATGCAGGCGTATTCGAATATTCGGCAGTAGAGAAAATAAATCTTCCCGCTCGTCTTTCCGTCATTCCTTACGGAACTTTCAGAAGATCTTTCGGCGAAATGACATTGAATTGTTCCGAAAACTTGACTTCGATAGGCGACTATGCCTTTTACGAAAGCGCAATAAAGGCGATAACTTTCCCCAAAGAAAAAGCGAGAATTTCAATAGGTGCAAATGTATTCAAAGGTTCTGCTTTAAGCGGAGAGTTGGTTATACCGTCTACAGTCGTGGCTATCGATAAAAACAGTTTTGAAAATTGTCTTTCATTGCAGTCCGTTTCATTCGAAGGAAAGACCGAGATGACTACGTTAAGTAATATGATGTTTACAGGTTGCGCGAATTTGATTACCGTCGTTCTTCCCGAGGGATTGATTTCTACGGGCGTTCAGACTTTCCAGGATTGTACTTCTCTTACGTCCGTTACGCTTCCGAGTACATTGATCGAAATCAGCGGAAGCACCTTCAGAAATTGTACATCCTTTGAACGAATTGAGATTATGCCTACAATATTGACTATCGGGGGAGGCGTATTCCAGAATTGGACTTCGAAACAAACGATAGTGTTCAAAGAAGATCGCTATACCGTATTCTCCAGATATGGCGGAGATTGGACAGTGGGAGTTGCCGCAAACGTAATTTTCGCAGACTGACACAATTACAAATTATCCTGATTCGGTTTTATGACCGAAAAGAGAATCGGCGGTATCTCAGCCGATTCTCTTTTAATATTGCCAAATTTTTATAATGAAAAATATCATTTCACATATTACAAAACAAGTTAAATATTATGTGATAAACACTTGACGGCGGGGGGGGGCAGTGATATACTTAAAATAATTTTTATTTTCATAAAGGAGAGTA
>CANPVN010000049.1 GCA_947581755.1 uncultured Clostridia bacterium
ATGTAATAGGTCTCGGAACCGTCGTCACAGTAATATGTGCCGCCCTCGGGTCCCGCGGGTTTTCCTGTCGGCTTGCGATTGCAGGCTACGGTTACACCCATAACCATAGCGAGTACCATCAACATAGTCAACAGAACAGTCAGCTTTCTCTTCATAGGTCTACTCTCCTTTTTTAAAAATAAAAAATTACTTTAAGTATATCACTACCCCCCCCGCTGTCAAGCGTTTATCACAATATACTTAACTTGTTTTGTAATCTGTGAAATGATATTTTTCATTATAAAAATTTGGCAATATTAAAAGAGAATCGGCAATATCTCAGCCGATTCTCTTTTCGGTCATAAAACTATATTGAATTATGATAAATTATAATTGTGTCACTTTTCGAAAATTACTTTTGACTCAAGTCCGACCATCCAATCGCCTCCGCTGATCGCTATTTGAGTATAACTGTCGGTTTGGAAAACAATGGTTTGATTTGCAGTCCAGCCTGCGAATGCCGTCGCGGCTATCACAAGACCCGAAGAGAAAGTAAGTCTTGTGATGCTCGTACAATTCTTGAACGAATTGGCTGTCAATTCCATAACCGTCGAAGGGATAACAATCGAACTTACATTTGTGGAATCCTGGAAGGAACCGTTGATGGTAAGGATTCCTTCGGGCAAGACGACCTCGGTAAGAGAAGGACAGTTTTTAACAATTGAGGAATTCAAAGTCGTCATTTCGGTAGTACCCTCGAATTTGAGAGTTACGAGTTCGGCGCAATCGGTAAATGCATTGCCGCCCAAATCTATAACGCTTTGGTTGAATACCACGTTTTCAATTGCCGAAGCGCTGAATGCGTAATTATTGCTAAATGCAAGACGAGCGCCTTTTTCGGGATCGGGCATAACGAGATTCTTTATTCCCGAGTTTGCGAAAATATACTGTCCGAATGTTACCGACGCGGTATCGCTGAAATTGACTGTTTGTACACCGCTGCCGAAGAAAGCATAATCTCCTACATTTTCGACTCCGTCGGGGAATGTGAAGGAAGTCAAATTTGCGGTATGTTTGAATGCGCTTTGAGGAATCGATGTCAATCTTAAAGGCAATGTTATCGACTGAATTGCCGAATATTCGAACACGCCTGCATTCAACTCGTCATCCTTCTTATTGGTAGTCGTGCCCGCCTCTAACTCGAGAAGGCTTGCCGCCGACTCGTCATCTGCCTCGAATGTGATATCGGTAAGCGACTCGCAGTAAGAGAATGCGCCTTTTCCGATATTTGTTACGGTATTGGGAATCGAGATATTCTTTATCGCACTGTGGCTGAAAGCGTTGATACCGATCGTTTCCAATCCATCGGGAAGTTCGATGCTCTCCCACTGTGTATAATAGAAAGCGTAATCGGGAATAGCCGTAAGGTTCTTGGGAAGGATAAGTTTTTTGTAGCCCATGTTGATCTGTCCGTAAATTGCCGACATATCGAAATCGCTCTTATCGCTAAGGTCGAGAACATCGCCTTGAACGGAATCGTTCTTTGCTACATAGGCATAATATACGACGCCTGCTTTATCGGTAAGTACCGTATAAGGAGTTCCTTCCAATTTACTTAACGAGAACTCTTCGCTGTTAAGTTCGATTTCATCCGCATCGAGTCCGACAAATCCCGTTTCGTAATTGTTAACGCCGATAGTGACAAGATTTTCGAAAATAATCTTTTCGATCTTGGCGCCTTCGAACGCTTTATAGCCGACAATTTGCACGTTGGAAAGATCGAGAGTTTTTAACGAGACGCAATCTTTGAAGGTCTGTAATCCAATCTCTATACAAGACACGGGCAAAGTTACTGTTTCCAAAGAAGTACATCCTGCAAATGCATGGCCATTGGGCTCGGTCGCCGAATTGACAACACCCATTTTTGTGATCGCGGTATACGAAAGATCGATATTGACAAGCGAAGTACAATTTGCAAACGTATAAGGAGCCAACGAATCTATCGCAGCGGGTAAAACCACTTCGGTAAGGCTCGGGCAATCCGCAAAAATATTTTCATTCTGGAATGTTGTCAAATTGGGAGCGGCGCTTATATCTACGGTAGTAAGTAAAGGACAGCCTTGCAAAATATTTCCGTTTATCTGTTTTCGCGTAAAGCCTTCGGTCATTCGGAAAGATCTGAGATTTTTACAATAACTGAACAATCCCTCGCCCATAGTTGACAAAGGCGCGTCGAATACGATATCCGTAAATCCCGTATTGCGGAAACATTCCTTGCTCATCTTTGTAAAGTTGCTGAAATTGAATGTAGCCAAACTCTCGCAATTTATGAATGCGCAGTCTACAAGTTCTACAGTCTTGGGATTCAACAAAACAGTCGTAAGCGCAGTACAACCCGAAAAGGCATAAGTTGCTATTGTTTTCACTTCGCAAGTGTGCAAATCGATTTTTTCAAGCGAAGTACAGAATTCGAAGGAATGTTGCGCTACCGTTGTAACGTTACACTGCGACAAATCAACATCACGAAGTTCGGAGCAACCTTGGAAAGTATAGTTTCCTATATTTGTAAGCGTATCGGGCATAACTATACTCTCAAGCGAAGTACAGTTAACAAATGCATTCGTTCCCGTACCCGTAAGAGTATCGGGCAATGTCACCGAAGTAAGAGCAGAACAATTTTCGCACAAATAGTTCGGGAGTGTCTTTAACTGAGTACCCTTGAGGTTTATGGATCGGAGTTGAGTACAACCCGAGAAAGGCTTGGTCGCCGAACTGCCGAATGTTGTCAGTTTAATGCAATGAGAAAGGTCTACTTCTTTAAGCGCGGTGTTTGCAAATGCCGAACTGCCTATTGCGGTAAGCGCGGGAAGAGAAGTAAAATCGAATTCGGCAAGAGAAGTACAACCGTTAAACATGTTTGCTGTAATTTCTTTGAAAGCGCCCGCATTGGATTTGTCTACTTCCACATTTACGAGTTTCAAGGAATCTCGGATAAATTGCGCGTTATATTTTGCGTTTCCGTAAAGGGTAATACTCTTGAATCCCGTATTCTGGAAGCATTGCGCATTATATGTCTTTACCTGAGAATAATTGTTCAATGTATCGAATTCCGAAGAATTCATAAAGGCGGCACTTCCGATCGCCGTACAAGAGGTAGGTAAAGTGACCTTCTTGAGTTGATAGCAGTTCTGGAAAATGTAATTGGGAAGAGTTTTAAGATTGAGCATAGATAAATCCACTTCCGTCAATGCCGTATTCGCAAACATATAATTTCCCAACGGGAAGTCTATACCCGTTACTTCGGGAGTCGAGCAGAAAACAACTTCTCTCAAAGAGGTACAACCCTGGAATACATAGGTACCCATGGAAGTGAGACTTGACAAAATATTCGTAAAGTCAACGGATTTAAGGTTGGTACAATTTTTGAATGCATTATTTCCGATCTTCTGAAGCGAACTGCCGGGCGCAAATTTAACTTCTTCGAGTTCAAGACAGTTTTTGAAAGCGTCGTTTCCTATATTTCTTACAGATGCAGGAATAACCAATCTTTTTATGCCCGTCAAGCCCTGTAAAGCGCCTTCGGATATCGTATCGGTGCCTTTTGGAATATTATATGTTCCCGACTTTTCGCCGTAAACAAACACTATATCTTTGTTATCGCTGCTGTAAATGGTTTTATTTGCTTTATCCAAAGTAAAATATGTGTTATCGTCGGCAATGTCCATTTCGGAAATCAAACTTCCCGTAAACGTACCCGTTATCGACGATATGGACTTGGACAGATACACATATTCGAGAGTACATCCGGGGAACAAGGGCTTTCCGAGAGTAATTGCGGAACTCGAAGCGGGGAAAACTATGCTCGACAAAGAAGAACCTTTGAAAGCGTTGCTTCCTATTGATTTAAGCTTACTTAATTTATTGTCTCCGACCTCGAATGTCAAAGTACGAAGTTTCTTGGTGTTTTCAAAAGCATTGGTATCTATTTCGGTTATATTGTGAGGTAAAGTCAATTCCTCGATCATCGACTCCTTGAACACATTTTTTCCCAATTTGAGATCAGTCGTGGAGTCGGACGCGAACTTAATAAGTTGTATGTGACTCAATCCCCGGAATGCGTAGTCGCCTATAGAAGTGAGTTCGCTTCCATCCTCGAAAATTATTCTTTCGAGAGCATTCTCATAGGCTCCCGTCGTTCTGTAAAAGGCATAGCTGCCAATCGTTTGCACAGATGCGGGGATCCTCAATTCTTTAAGATTTTTAACATTTGCGAAAGCATAATCTCCGATTGCGGTCAACTGGGAATCCTCTTCGAATTCTACCGTTTGAACAGTACTGTACGAAAAGACATTTTTACCCAATGTCTTTACCGCCGCGGGTATAACCACTCTCTTGATTCCCGAGTAACTGAATGCGCTGTCTCCTATCGCCACCAAATTGGAAGGCAATCTTATTTCTTCGACATATAATAAGCGGTTGAATACATTGGTACCGAAAGTGAGTTCGAATTCATCGCTATCGGTAAAGTTGATATGCTCTATTTTGTTGACACCCGACGTCGACGGTAAATAAAATGCGTTATTGCCGAGATATGTCAATCTTTCGGGGAAAGTTATGCTTTTCATGTTTGCAAACGTAAATAATCCCGTAGTATAACCGGTAGGAATGTTCTCGATCCTGAGTCCTTCGGTTCCGCCTTCGGCAAATTCGAAAGTGTCAAGCAGCGCGCCTTTATAATAACTTATGAAATTGCTGTAAATCGATGTTACGGTAGAAGGAATAAGTACTCTTCTGAGCGAAGGCAACTGTATTCCTGTATAACCGCTTTTACTGTCACCGAGTTTTGTCATTCCTTCGGGAAGTTCTATCTCCTCGATACCCTCTGCATTGGGATTCGCGGAAATATTAACATAGAACGGATTGCTTGCCAAAGTCAAATCCACTACATCGGGTTTATCTTTATTGACATTCTCCGTTCCTACCAACTTTTCGAATATAACCTTTCTGACATTTCTTACTTCTTCGAAAGCATAGCCCGCAACCATTCGAACGGTACCGGGTACGGTTATTACTTCCTCGGTATTTGCGGATGGACAGAAGAGCAATTCATCGGGAACAAATTTCGACTCGCCGTCCTCGGTTATCTCTCGGAGTTTATATATGACTCCTTGTAATGACGAATAGACTCTGTTGCCGGATTCGAAAACAATTTCTTTAAGATCGGGGCAATACTTGAAGGTCGAGAACGAAGAAGTTGTTCCGCTTACATAAAGTTGTATATCGCTTACGGTGTTGGGTATAACAATGCTTGAAAGCGAGGAACAATACATAAACGCACGCGGGCCGATAACTCTTAAAGTATGGGGAAGATGAACGTTGTCGAGAAGTTTACAGTTATGAAATGCCAAAGAACCTATGGTAAGACCCGGATTGTCTTCCCCAATCGTTCCTTCGATAAATTCCACTTCTCTGAGTGCTTTACATTCTTCAAAAGCAGACTCGCCTATTACTTTAAGCTTGTTATGAAGAGTAACTTTCGTAAGTCCCGCTCTTTTATAGAACATCTTGTCGGGAATTTCTTTTACCGTTTCGGGAAGAACATATTCTCCCTCAAAGTTCATCGGGAAGAACAAGATCATAGTTCTGCCGACATCGTACAAAACATTATTGCTTGTGTCAAGATCGTAATTGGGATTTTGTGTGTCTACGTACACCGTAGTCAATGCGGTACCTACTACATTCGCAACATCGAATGCGGGCACTGCCTTTCCTATATGCAATATTTCCACATAAGCGGTAGGCGTTACGCTTTTTGCTTTAAGGAATGCAGACGCCTTAAAGTCAACGGAATCTCTCGGATGGTCGGCATCTCCCACGGTGTTTATCCATACTTCTTTGAGTTTGCTTATGCTACCGAAAGCGCCGACTCCCAAAGATACAAGATTCTCGGGCAATACAAGTTGAGTAAGAGGATTGGACTGTGTGGGACCATAGAAAGCATAGTCGCCGATAGCAAGATCGTTATTGTCGGCTTTTCCGTTAAATACGACTTCGGCAAGATTTTTACATCCCTCGAAGGCGCTTTCTTTTATCAACTCGACGGGAGCGGAAATCGTCACTTTTCTAAGATTGGTGTGACCCTTGAATGCGCTCTTACCTATTTCTCTTACGGTATTGGGAATTGTGAATTCCGTCGATTCGCCCTCTTCGTCGCCTATTCCCAAAGGATAATACAAGAGTTCTTCTTTGTCTGCGCCTTTACTGTAAACCACGCCGTCCACCGTCTTTAATGTGGGATGTTCGGCAAGTACCGTTATTCTGTCAAGAGCCGTCAAAGTCGCAAACGCTTCTACGGCAAATGCGGAATATCTTGTAGGCAAAGAGATCTCTTTTATTCCCGAACTTTCGAATGCGGAAGGACGAATCTCAAGAGCGGATTCTCCCCCTTCGATGAAGTTGACGGTTTTCAAATTTTTTACTTGATAGAATGCGTTCTGCTCTACCAAAGTGACGGAAACGGGAATATTTACCGTGTCGAGAACAAGCGTTCTCGTCGTGTTGGCGAAAATCGCAAATGCGCCGCCGACGATAGTCTTGGTGCCTTCGGGAACGGTATAAGAAGTCTCGGTAAGCATCTTTCCTACAGGATAATATGTCAAAATCGTGTTGTTGCCTTCTTCATCTTTTCGGAACAAGACGCCGTCTATACTTCCGAATTTCTCGTTTGCGGGATCGACTTCTATCCAAGTAAGATCGAAGTTCTTGCCGAATGCCTGACTGTTGTTACCGCCGAGGTTTATCGAAGTTACCGACGACGGAATCGTAACTTTGCTGAAAGTCGTGCTCGTAAAATCGGAAATCGCAGTTACGGGTATCGATTTGCCCTTGTCATCCTTGTGCGTCGCGGGTATCTCCAACTCGTGTACAAGTTTTATGTTGGTAGTGTCCTTGGAAACAGTCCAGGCTCCGTCGGCGCCTGTGGCAAATACCAATACGGACACCCACTTCGCATAAAAAGTAGTGGTTCCGTCTATCGTATATTTGCTGATCGCGTTACCCTTTTCATCGGTCATCTGCAACGCTTGATCGCCGGGACCGTCAAACCAACCTCGGAACGCATACTCGAGATAATCTTCGGAATGCTTGGGAATAGCCAACTTATAATCTTCGGAATCGAATTCCACTTCCTGCGCTTCGAGAATGTCTTGACTGTAATAGCCCGCATCGAAATTAATCATGAATTTATGAGCGCTCCACTGAGCAAGAAGATGAACATCCTGTTGTCCTTCGAATATGTCTCTCTCGTAAGGTCTGCCATCCTCGGTATTCCAGGAAACAAAGTCATAACCGTGACGCTCTCTGTCCGATTCGGTAAGTTCGTTATACAAATCCACGGGATCGCCTACCGCTTTGAACAAAGAAGGAATTGCCTCGGCAATGAATCCTCTGTCGAAACTTATCTCATAAGCGTCAACGTCGGTATTTGACGAGGATGCGGTGAAATCGTCTTTTATTATCCTTACCGTTATATGATTCTGTTTTGCAACAAGTTTTATGGGCGTGCTGTTGGTCTTGGTCGTAACTACTATCTCGGGTTCTTCGTTGATAGTTATTCCAAACTGACGAACGCCGAACACAGCATCCCAACTTAAGATACCTTCATTATAATAAACATTACCCATTTTGCCCGCTACAACCGTTATCTCCTCGGATTCGGGTGAGTCGTATATGGGATTGGACGAGGTCGCTCTTATCGTTATTTTAAGACTGTCCGCGCCTTCGAGATAATCCTCTTT
>CANPVN010000050.1 GCA_947581755.1 uncultured Clostridia bacterium
CACTTGGGACGCTGTAAAGGACGCATTGGGATATGAGCTTACGATAAACGGAAAGCCTCATAGAACAGGTAGCCCCACGTTCCAATTAAAAGAGGAATATCTCGAAGGCGCGGATCGTCTCGAGATAACGATAAGAGCGACTGCGGCAACATCGATAAACGACTCACCCGAGTCCGACAAGATAATCGTCGTAGCGGGCAATATGGGTAATGTTTATTACAACGAAGGCATCTTAAGTTGGGACGCTGTGTTCGGCGTTCGTCAGTTCGGAATCACTATAAACCAAGAACCCGAGATAGTAGTTACGACCAAGACCAACAGTACTCCTATCAAACTTGTTGCAAAGCAGAATCATATAACGGTAAGAATAATAAAGGATAACTTTAACGCATCCTCGGCAAGTACCGACGTTACTGCGTACGAGATAAAACTCGAACGCGGATTCGAAGTTGCCGAAGAGGACAAAATACCCTCACTCTTCAAGGCTGTGGGAGATCCGATGAATCTCGGAGAAGAGTTGTCGGACTACTCGACGCGCCGAGGCTATGACTTTGTCGGTTGGTACGGAGCCGACGGCAGACCATACGAGGACACTAAGTTTGCGGGTGGAGATATGACTCTTACCGCTAATTGGGACGCAAAAGAATACAATGCTTTTCTCGATTTGAGGGGTGGCAGCGACGGCAAAGACGCAGCGGGTAACGATATTCCCGCCGATATGGAGATAGAGTATAACTCCGACAGCGGCGAAATGCCCATTCCGCTTTCAAATCGCGACGAATACGCCTTTGAGGGCTGGTATGATTCGCTCAATAACACCAAGATAGCAAACGAACTCGGTAAGTTCGTAGCGCCTTATCCCTATGCCGAGACGAGAACGCTGTACGCAAATTGGGTGCAGATAATCACCTTTGCGGAAGAATCCGACGGTACATACAGGGTTATGAAGAACAATAACATAAGTCTTGTTACTTCGGTTACTATCCCCGTAATGCACAACGGACAATATGTGACGGCTCTGTCGGATTTTGATACGAAAACGCTTATCGAGATAAACATTCCCAACAGTATTCGCACGATAAACCTCGGCGATACCGCGGCGGCATTCGGAACAAGCAACATTTTGCAAAATATCAACATATACGAAGTAGAGGGCTATAAAGGCGAGGTGGTTTATGCCGATATCGACGGTGCTTTGGTAATGTTGGATGATGAAGGCAGAGCTACCGATTTGGCATATTGTCCGAGAGGTAAAATTCTCGATTTAAGCGAATATACCATTCCCGACGGAATCGAGAAGATAAAAGGCGGCGCTTTCTATTACTCATCCACAACCAATGCAAAAGTAACAACGATAAATATCCCGACAAGTGTCTCGGTAATCGAGAATAATGCTTTCAAATCGATTTCCACGCTTACGACTGTAAACTTCCTTCCCTTCGAAGAAGGCAAAACCGAAGCGACAAGTCTTAATATAAGCCCCAAGGCATTTACTTCTTGTTACAAGATAGATACCATAATATTCCCTCGACGACTCGGTTCACTCGATCCCACATTCTTGCCGTCCTTCTCGTCGCTCAGACGCATTTCGATAGAGGACGGAAATGCGGCTTTTGTTTCCGACGAAAGCGGCGTTCTGTGTTATAATAATCCCGTATACGGAAAAGAATTGTTCTTCTATCCTTTGGGATTGATGGCGGACACCTTTACTATTCCCGCAACGATAACTTCGATAGGCGAGGGCGCCTTCAAGGGCAACTCCGTTATTGAAAAGGTTATAATCTCGGCTCAGGTAGAGCACATAGGAAAGAGCGCTTTCGAAGATTGCCTTTTGTTGAGAGAAGTCGTGTTCAACGGAGATGAAACCTCAAAAGACCTTGTCATCGAAGAACGCGCATTCTATGGCGACGCCAACGCACCCCTTTCGTCTTTGGAATTGCCCGAAAATCTTGTGACGGTACAGAAAGAAGCGTTCGCGAATCTCAGATATTTGGAGACCGTAAAGATAAACACAAAGGGCAGAAAATCCATTGATTTTGCGGTAAACGCCTTCGTATACGTTACGGGCACAAACAGTAATTCTTATGTCAAAAAAGTAATATTGGGTCACGACGTGCCTCAGTTCAACAATCCGATAACCGAGATTTTCGGTAGTAAACTTCAGGCGGTCGAGATCCCCGACGGTAACGATTTCTACTATGCCGATGAATTCGGTGTATTGTACGACGCAAAACAAGAGGAGTTGTTGTTCTTCCCCGTGGAATTTATCGGAAATTATACAATTCCTTCGACAATGACAACCATTCCCGCAAACATGTTCAAGGCAAGAACGGGACTTACCGAGATAACCATAGGCAACAATATTACACAAATAGGCGTCTCCGCTTTCTCGGATTGTACCGGACTTATTTCCGTCAATTTCCTTGACGGAGGAACGGAACTTGTCCTTGACAAAGAGGTATTCGAGGGTTGCTCCAATCTTATTTCCGTTCACCTTCCCAATCACCTCAAGACTATAGGTTCGCGTCTTTTTTGGGGTTGCTCGGTACTTTCAAGTCTCAATATTCCCGAAGGAGTCGAGTATATTGAATTATTTAGTACTACTTATACCCCGAATGTATTCTATACTTTCCAAAGTTGTTACGAGATGAAAGAGATAACCGTGGACAAGAACAATCAACATTTTATCGTCGATGACGGCGTGCTTTATACCGCAAGAAAGATAATAAAAGACGGAAAGGAAGTTCTTGTTCCCGACAGATTGCTGTATTGTCCCGTAAAGAGACCCGGTGACACCGTAACGGTACCCGAAACCGTCAGATATGTAACGGGATATGCCTTTTATGATACCGTCAATGTCAAAACGGTTATATTCAAAGACCTTGTAAAGACGGAAAACGTGCAAGAGGGCGATGTTGCGAACGAGGACAGCGCTGTGCTTGACTTTGGTAAAGATGCATTCTATTATGTCAGAGAACGCGCAAATGGTCCTTCCACAATTATATTACCTCACGGAATCGAGGAATTGACAAAAGGAATGTTCGTTACGGTAGGAAACCTCACATCGATGACAATTCCCAATACCGTAACTAAAATAAATCCTACCTGGTTACAGAACGATATAAATACCGAATTCGACACTTTGATTTTCGAACCCGGCGGAGACAAACCTTTGGAAATTGTTGACGGAACAGCAGAGGATGAGAGTTATTACGGAGCCTTTTGCGGTTTTAAATATTTGAAATCGGTAACTTTACCGGCGCGACTTTCTCATTTGGGAGATTATGCTTTCTGTAAATGCACTTTGCTTTCCGAAGTCAATTTCACTCCTTCCGATACAGAGTTCGCAATAGGTAAAAACGCATTCTATTATGCGCCCATAGTTAACTTGACAATTCCCGCAAACGTTACCGAAATAGGAGATAACGCTTTCACCGCATCTGGAGCCGCGAAGGGAACGCTTAAGACTCTCGAGTTCGAGCCGAACAGCAAACTCAAAAGAATAGGCAACTATTCCTTCTGGTATAATCGTTTGGAAGAATTGACCATACCCGCTTCGGTAGAAGAGATGGGCGGATTTTTGGGTAGCACAGAGTTGCAAGTCGTAAACTTCGAAAAGGGAAGTCAGTTGAATTTAATGCTTATCTCTACCTTCAGCGGCTGTCCAAAACTTCGCGAAGTCAATTTCGATCTGACAAGCGATGTCCCTCTCACTTTAAAAAATAATATGTTCCTTAACGCAACATCTCTTACGAGTATAACACTTCCCAAGAACATAGTCGAGATAGGCGCGTCGGTTTTCTCGGGCTGTACTTCTCTTTCCGAGATAACCTTCGATGTAAAAGATGGTGAAAAGAGTTTGTTGCAGTCGATAGGAGACAGCGCGTTTGCCAAGACGAAAATTTCTTCTTTCAAATTCCCTGCAAGTTCCGCCGAAAAACCCATTACTTTCGGTACAAAGATATTCAACGGTTGCGGCAATCTCAAAACAATAGATATTTCCGAAAGTATCGATTCGCTTTCGGGAATGCTTACGGGATGTTCCGTCAAAACGATAAACATCGACGCAAACAATCCTTATTTGTATGCGGATACCGAAAACTCTATTGTTTATAACAAAAAAGACGGTTCCGTCATGTTGGTATACGCAGACCTTAAGGGCAGTTATTCCGTTCCCGACGGAACCACAAATATTTCCGCAAACGCCTTTGCAAATCTTACCAATATAACGGAATTGGTTATCCCCGCAAGCGTAGTTGAAATAGGCGATTATGCTTTCCAGAACTGTATCAATCTCAAACGCGTCACTTTCGAGGTCGGCTCTTCTTTGCAAAAAATCGGCAAATACGCGTTCTCGAACTGTCGCTCTCTTACTTCCATTGATTTCACAAATACTCCCTCTCTCGACACTATCGGAGATTATTGTTTCTCGGGCTGTTTCTCTCTTTCCAAGATAAACTTCGCTTCTGCGCGTTGTTCCTCAATAGGCAGAAATTTCATCGAAAATTCTGGCGTCCGGGATGTGGATCTTTCCAAACAAATGTTTACTACCGCGCCGGACTATCTTTTCAGCGGAGCAACGAGTTTGCAAAGAGTAACTTTCCCCGTAGTTTGTACGAAACTCGGAACTTACATTTTCCAAAACGCTTCTTCTTTTAACGAAATAATAAATATAGAACAAATCGATACCTTCGGCAATTACTGCTTTACGGGTAGCGGAATAAAGACTTTCAAACTTTACGGCGGAAAGTCTTATGGTACCTATATGTTCAAGGATTGTCGCGATTTGAAGAAGGTCGAGATAGATGATTCGGCAAAAACAAACTTCAGAGCTTTTCCCAACTATATGTTCGACGGTTGCTCCGCTTTAAGCGACTTTGACTTTTCGACTCTTGCCGCGCTCGAGGAAATCGGTACCTATGTATTCAGAAACAGCGGCATTACAGAATTGGATCTTTCTTCTTCGACGAACTTGATTAAGATGGGAACTTACTCCTTCCAGAACTGCGCTTCTTTGAGACACGCAAATCTCGAAACTTGTACAGGGGTCACTTCTTTCGGTAACCATATGTTTGACGGCTGTTCCTCTCTCGAGGATGTAAAATTGCCCTCCGACATGAATTTCCTCGGAACTTACGCTTTCCAAAATTGCAGTTCTTTGCAAGAAATAGATCTTTCGCGCCTCACTTTTCTTAAGGTAATAGGCTCGTCGAGTTCGGCTACAAGTGCGGCGTATACTTTCTCGGGTTGTACTTCGCTTAAGACTGTAAAACTTCCTCCTCAATGTACAAAGTTGGGTACCTATGTATTCCAAAATTGTCCCAACCTTACCGAGATAAATATAGACCAACTTACCGAGATAAAATCCAACGCTTTCCAGAATACGGGACTTACTTCGGTTACGATACATAAGGGAGTAACTTACGCAAGCAATGTTTTCTCGGACTGCGCAAAACTTCGCACTCTTACCTTTGAAAATGGCTATTCCTTGGGAAGTTTTTCGGGATTTTTCAAGAATTGCGTTTTGTTGGAGCAAGTGGATCTCTCGGGCGTTTCCGTGACTACCTTGCCCACAAGCCTCTTTGAGGGATGCACGGGACTTACCGAAGTAAATCTCGATAACGGCAAAATCACCTCTTTGGGAAGCAAGGCATTCTTGGATTGTTCAAACCTCAGAACGGTAAGGTTACCCGCTACGGTGACTCACGCGGGAACCAATACTTTCCAAAACTGCACCTCTCTTGAGTCGGTGGATTTCAGCCATACCAAGATAACGAGATTTTCTGCGGGCGCGACTACAAACGTAAGCGCAACTACGAATTCCTATATTTTCGCGGGCTGTACTCATTTGACTCAAGTACTTGTTCCCGACTCATTTGTTCAGATAGGCGGATACGCCTTCAGCGGCTGTACTTCGCTTACCGACTTCGATTTGTCAAAGATAACTATAATAGGTCAGTTTGCTTTCGAAAATACGGGATTGAAGAGCATAAATATTTCCTCTCTCGAGACATTGCACGCTTCTTACGATAAAAATCCTTTTGCAGGTACCGCGATAGAGGAAGTCAATATCGGCTCCAACCCTAACTTCCGAAACGTTAAGGTTGACGGCTGCGGACTTACCTTGCTCGCAAGCGCGGATGGCTCCAAGGCATATTTCAGCTATACCGCAAAGGGCGACGGCAAAGCCACTCAGATAGACCTCAATAATGTTTCCGAAAATGACAGAGCGTTGCTTATGAACGGCAATCTCGGAAGTTATGATAAGATAATACTTCCCGACGATATGACGGAAATTCCCGATTACGCTTTCTACGGCGCAAAAGCTACCGAAATAGTTCTTCCCAAAGGACTCGTTTCTATAGGGGCGCAGGCGTTTATCTACAGCAATATCAAGACAATAACAATTCCCAAGACGGTTACTTATATCGGACAGGGCGCGTTTGCTTTCTGCGAAAACTTGACCACCGTCAACTTCGAGGAGGGAGAGGGCGCAGCCCAAACTCTCGAACTCGGAGCAGGTAGCAACACAACTTCGTCAAGTACAACACTTTCCAAGGCGGGAGTATTCGAAGGCTCCGCTATTCAGAATATCAACTTGCCCGAAAGACTGTCGATAATTCCTCAATCCACTTTTGCAAGAATAACGGGTCCCATGACTTTCGAGTTCAGCGACGGCATCACGCAAGTAGATACTTATGCATTCCACGGCGCAGCCTTCAAATCGTTGGTGTTCAGCTCTGTGGCTCAAGTTACTTTCGGCGAAAAAGCGTTCGAAGCCGCTTCTATAAAGGAACTCAAATTCCCCGAAGAAGGAACGGCGCAATTGACTTTCGAGAAATACGCTTTCCAATCCACAACAGGACTTAAAAAAGTAGTAATCACCTCGGCAGTAGTCGCTATGAATTGGTATGCTTTCACAAAGAGCGCTGATCTCGAAACAGTGGAGTTCAAAGGTCCTACCTCGATAACCGAAGCCCGCGACTTCTTCTCCAATTGCCCTAAACTCGAAAAGGTAATTCTCGGCGAAGGTATCGTTAGCTTATATCAGACTTTCCTCAATTGTACTAAGTTGCAAAGCGTTCAATTACCCGAGTCCCTCGAGGTTTTGGATAGTAATGCATTTTCGGGTACAACATCTTTACGCAGAATTGTCATCCCCGCGAGCGTAGTTAGTATAACCGGCTCGGCATTCAAAGATTGGACTTCGTCGCAGACCGTTTGCTTCAGACAAGACAGCTTTATGCAAATTTCAATTGTAGGCGGCGAATGGATTAAATATCCTTTCAAACTCGAATTTGGGTATACAAAATAAGTCTCCATTCAATTTGATGGCAAAAACTTAAATCGCGTTTAATAGGTTTCATAATAAAAAGAGTGTCGATAATATTCTTATCGGCGCTCTTTTACTGTAATTTTTATAATGAAAAATTAATTTCACCTATTACAAAATAAGTTAAATATTGTGTGATAAACGCTTGACGGCGGGGGGGGGTAGTGATATACTTAAAATAATTTTTATTTTCATAAAGGAG
>CANPVN010000051.1 GCA_947581755.1 uncultured Clostridia bacterium
AAGGGGAGTGGCTCAACGGTAGAGTAGCGGTCTCCAAAACCGTAGGTTGCGTGTTCGAATCGCGTCTCCCCTGCCAAGTGCAACCCCAACTGAACACCTTAATAGTGTTCGTTGGGGCTGTTTTTTATATAATTAAGCCCAAAATGTTATTTCAAAGGTTATTTTATACGAATGTCCGCCACCGGATTTGAAAATTTCGTATGATTTAGAGAAAGAGTAAAATAAAAAGACCTGATGATCATCGCTATCATCAGGTCTTTTAGTGTTTGTATATTTTAGGTATATTTCTATTTTGTCGTTATATAGAATAATCTTTTTTATTAGCGCATCAATCATTGACTGTGAATCTTTTTTGAGAGCTATCAGTATATGCGATCTAATTTCTTCTTTGCTTAATATCAATTTTGTTTTTATTTGTTCTTGCTCTATTTGTTGCTGTAAAATGCTTTTCTTATTTTCGAGTTCTTCTAACCGTTCTTTTGTAGATGAAGTAAAAATACCTTGTTCGATTGCATTGATAATGTTTTTAATTGTAATCTCGATTTCCTTAAGCTCTTGAACTAAAAGATTTACAGTTGAAAGCTCATTGACTCGATTTTTATGGAATTCAAAAATTCTTTCCGCTAAAAAATTTATATTCTCTGAATTAAGTGATTTATAAATTGCTTCAATTACTAAATCTTCCAATAATTCTTTGCGAATAGGCGATAAAGTACAATTCTTATTAGCACGTTTACCTGAGCACTTGTAATATCTTTTGACTTCGCCATTTTTTGATGTGCCGGCATCAGAATTAATGATGTGAGAACAATAGCCACAATATAATTTATTTCTTAATAGGTATTTAATATCTGGTTTATGTTTACCGTATTTGTTGTCATTTATTTTTTTTGGCGACTATATTAAAAATTTCATTGGATACAATTTGAGGGTAGGTATTAGTAAAAATTTCATTGCCATGTCTGTAAATGCCGACATACTTTTCATTGCCTAATATTCGATAAATATTATCTGAAGAAAAATATTTGCCACGATTATTCTTAATGCCTTTTTCTTTCAGTTCTTTTTCAATTTTGCTTATAATTTTTCCTGAAGCGCGATCGTTAAAGATCTTTCTTATGATTTGCGCTTCGTCTTCATTGATTACAAGTTTTTTGTTTACAACTTTATAGCCATAAAGAATATATCCACCGCCGAAATTACCTTTAGCTCTTGTTTCACGCATACCGCACTTAACTTTTTGGGACAGTTCTGCGCTATAGTATTCTGCCATACCTTCGAGTAGACTTTCGAGTATAATTCCTTCGGGAGTGTCGGGGATATTCTCCATAGCCGATATAAGTCTTACGCCGTTTAGCTTGAGGGTATGCTTGTTCATAGCAAGCTCGTATTTATTTCTACCGAACCTGTCAATTTTGTAAACGAGAACGTAGTCCCATGCCCGTTTTGCACTATCCTTGAGCATACGTTGAAAGTCTGTTCGCTTGTCATTGGTGCCTGTCATAGCACGATCTATGTATGTATCCACAATAACAATGTCGTGTCTTGCTGCGTATTCGTTACAAACGTGCAACTGTCCTTCGATGGACTGTTCGGTCTGACGTTCGCTACTGTAACGGGCATAGATAACAGCAGTTTTCATATCTGTTCCTCCTGTGATTCCAGAACAGCATACAATAAAGGCTGAAAAAATGTAATAGCATTACTTGCTGAGTTGACGACATAAATATGACTAGTAATGCCGGAATAGTAACAAGATTTGACGATAGATGATTTCACTTGACATTTCATTATATAGAACTCCTTTGCCGAACTTTTTTTCGACAACCGAAGAAACAGCGGAAAATGTAGGGCAGTCAAGCCATATATTTCGTAGTAGTTTTATAGTCAAAAAAATATTGCCGTTGGGATTTATATATTCCAATGTTTAAGCCATATTTTTTTGGGCTTGACTGAACTATAACATTTTGCGCTAAAACCAAATCGAAAAAAAGGTCAAATAAAAGGCAAGCAATATCAAGTGAGGTCAAGTAAAAGGCAAGTAAAGTAATCAAGAGGATAGTAAGACGGCAAGGGAAGTCATTACTTTTTCTCTCAAAATCTTGTATATTGTTCTTGTTGAAAAACAAAGGAGTAGGCAATATGCAAGAATTGAAAGTTAAGAACAATAAAACAGGCTTGAAGATCTATATAAACGGAACGCCTGATCTGAAACAAGTGCCAAAGCAAGAAATGGACCTTATAGCAATCAGTCTGGAACTTGCCATAAAATCCATAATAGAACAAGAGCGATCAAGTAATAAGCCACCTTGAAAAATGAAATTTCCAAAAGCTGTAAAAAATAGGCTTAATTCACTTGACTTTATAAATAGAAAGATATATAATTTTGCTATCGTGGACATAAGTCCATTATAGAGGAGAAAAGCTATGCGAACTAAAAGTGCCGAATTGATGGAAGATATAAAGCGGTGCATAGAAGATTGTTATTTTTCTACAGGTAAGACGCCGAGTGTAAGAGAGATAGCGGAGCAACTTGGAATATCCAAAAGTAGCGTAAGCAACTATCTTATAGAAATGCGAGATAGAGGACTTCTCGAAAGCAGCGGCGGCTGGCGTGGCGCAAAGACAAAGCGCATGGGGAAAATACAACAAGACGTTGCATATCTACCGGTAGTAGGGCAAATAGCTTGTGGGACGCCATTTCTTGCGGAGGAAAACATAGAAACGTATTTACCGTTACCGAAAGATATGCTCGGCATGGGAGAATACTTTGTATTGGTAGCCAAAGGCGAGAGTATGGTGAACGCAGGAATAGACGACGGAGATTATGTAATAGTTCGAAGGCAAGAAACAGCAGAGCCGGGACAAATAGTTGTAGCACTTATAGGCGATGAAGCAACTTTGAAAAGGTATTATCCGGACGAGGAGAATAAGCAAATAAGGTTACATCCGGAAAACGACGGAATGGAAGATATGTATTTTGAGAATATATCCGTACAGGGAATAGTAATAAAGGTAATAAAAGACGTGTCGTAGATATATAGAACTTCATAGCCCCGAAGTTGAATATCGCAGATACCGAATAAAATTACTTATAACAAGTAAATCCCGAAACGGAAATCGGTATAAAAATATAGTAAAAGGAGGCATCGTATGGATCAAAAAACCAAAGTCGTAAAATGCCCCGAATGTTCGAACTATATGCGAGTTACAATAGGCGATAATGGCGAAAGCAGAGGGCTATGTAAGAAGTGTAACTCATACATAACGGTAAAAAACCATTCGGTAAGAGAACGGCTTATACGAATAGTAAAGAAAAACAATAAGTAAAAGTGAATAATGAAAAAACGTCTATGCGGCACAATTAAGGTCTGGCTGAAACAGCGCTTATCAATAAAACCTTGTTCAATACGGCATAGATAAGGTTCGTGTAAAGGCAAATTCAATGTTAGCCCCTACGAACAGACGCTCAAAAAGGGATCTGTTGGTAGGGGCATTTTAATTTACCGACAGGATCCCGAACGAAAGGAACAGGAGGAATAGAAATGCCAACATTGAATTGTATAAGAGAAGAACTGAAAGAGATAAGATATTATGTATCGAGGAAAGAGATATTCGATAAAGCCGAATGTTGTGTAGGGCATAACGCCGTAGAGCAACGTCTGGAAATTTACAATAAGTACATATGCGAGGCACCGGCAAGACTTTATGACATATATGTGTCGTTGTATTTGGACAATAATACGCAGGAGTCGTTGTCTGAAAAGATGGGGTATTCAATGGAGCATATATGCAGACTGAATACTCGACTTGTAAAGTTTTTTCAGGAGAAGATGATAGCAGACGGGATAGGTGAATTATAACGGAAGTGCGCAATATAGTAGGGAAACTTGTGTGCCGAATAGATAAAGCGCATAAGTCAATAGAGATCGCCGTAAAGGGATATGTAACAATAGTCCGCTTTGACGACGATGGGAGTATACAAATAATCAATTTGCCAAAGGCAAGTTAAGAAACCAAAAACAATAAAAAAGTTTTTCCGCAGACCGCAAGACGGCATGGAGAGCAAAGTAAAATTGCTTTTCGTGTCGTCTTTTTTCGGTTTACGGGAAAGGCAGCTCTGCGGAATAAAAAGGAGCAGAGTAAATGAAAACCATAACCTATAAATTTAGCACCGGACGAGTAAACAAAGTCGAAGTAAGCGAGGCATTTTACCTTTATTACAGCAAACTCGTAAAAGCGGACAGGCTTATAGACCGGCGAGAAACAAGGCGTCATGTGTCGCTCGATCGTCTTGTTGAACTCGGAATAGAACCTACCATAAGCGATGAAGAGGAAAGGAACGGATATTTCCGATTTAACGATCTACGTCTTGAAAAAGAGATAAAAAGATTATCGTCAAGTCAAAGAAAATTGCTATGGCAAATTTACGGTGAGCGATTTACCCAGAGCGAAGTTGCCGAAATGGAGAATGTAACGGTATCGGCAATACATTACAGGTTAAAGCGCATTTTGAAGAAGTTACATAAAAATTTAACCTAAACCATCAAAAAAAGCCTTTTCTCGTGGCTATATAGTGGAGGGCAAAATACAAGGAGTAAAAAATGGAGCAGAAATACAGAGTTGAATGTAATTACGGCAGCCGCTATTTTGATTGTGCGGCAAAGGCATTTGAGTATTACAAGCAAAAGAAGTCGCTCAATATGGACGTTGAGATATGGCTTGTAACCTACATTCGTAATGACAGCGGATATGCTACAAGACAAGAACTTTTAGACTATTCATCGAGCAATATGCCCAAATGTTAGGATGTTACACAGCTTAAAAAGTATATAAGTCGATTGAGAGCGCAAAGGTGGCCATATGCGCTAAAAATTATCGCCGAAACGGAAGTTTATTAAGTATAAGCTGTGAAACAGATAAAGCTGAGCTATCGGCTATACGGGCAAAAACCTAAAAAGGAGTAAACAAATGGCAAACAACAATGAAAGGCGCTGGAGCGTACCTAACAAGCGAGCCAAGAGCTATGCCGAGGAACGCAAAATCAAGGTGCACCAGCACGGAGAAAAGGAAGGTAAACCGCTTTCGGACTATGAAGCCGGATTGAGGTCGGGATATCTTCAATGCCAGAGCGATCACGCCGGAATGTACAAATACAAGAAGGCGTTAGCCGAAGGCAAATCGAAGTCGGAAGCAAAGAAGATTTCGAGAACAAAAGGAAAGAAAAACTAAAAAAGGAGATCAAAAACAAATGGCAAACAAGAACAATCAGATTTATGTAGAAAGAGAAACTTTCGAAAGGAACGACAAGACGTACTTTTCGTACTTCATCAAGGGCAAAGTACGCGGCAAGGATGTAAAGGTAGCGATCGTGCCGCCCGACAACGGCGGATATCCCTTGCTCGACATAGTATTCGGCAGCGAGATGAAAGCCGAACTTACCTTAAAGCCTTACGAGATCAAGGACGATAAGACCGGCAGAGTCATAAGCGGCAACAGCTATGGCGTTCGTACCATAGACAAGGAAACCGGCGAGATATTCGAGTGTCCCGTAAAGCCGTACAGAAGTTCGGATAAGACCATTCTCGGTCTTATGTTGAGATAAGCAAAAACAAAAAAAGCGTAAATCGTTTTCTGCACCACATGTCGGCAAAATGCAGATATGGGTGCAGTTTTCAATTTTTTTATATGGAGGAAAAACATAAATGTACGATTACGAATTACAAGATCACAAGCGCAGGGACTCCGTAAAGTGGATACTTACGGCAGTAGCGTTTGTACTCATTTTGGTACTCATAGGCGGACTTTTCTATGCCATATTCCACAAGAGCAATAGCACCGGAGAAATAACTTTGAATGTGGACGTAGAGGCATATAAAAAGCTGACCGAAGAAGATTTCAAGGACAGTAAACCCGTAACGCTGTCGCAGTTTATGGGGACGGATGAAAGCGAGGAAAAAGAACCTTTTGCCTACGTTCACCTTATATCCTACGAGGAGAAAAGTGAGGAACTCATAGTCATAGCTGCGTCGGATACTCTCAAAATGGGAATTTTTGTACGGGCAATGGACTTTCCGCAATCCGAAGTAGCGAAGATCATGGATTCGAAGTCCATATTAACGGACTATTTTTTGCCCTATGAATATGAAGCATTGTTATATGGCGTAGAAGAAACAGACGAAGGTGACACGATTTCGGGCTGGGTAAATATGTCTATATTATGGCTATCCGAGTATTTAAGCGGAAGAGTAGAAAACATGGAGCAATTTTTTGTGCCTGCACCGAGAGTAAATTTCAAATTCGATACCAAAGGCACATTTAAGCCTACGGATGCGGTAATGAACGCCATCATAGGCAAAGAGAAAAAATAAGGAGAGGAGCAAACAATGGAAAGCATAAAAGATAAAAAATATAAGACCATACTACTGATAGTAATATGGCTTTTGGTAGCTATAGCATTGGTGGGCGGCGTATTTGCATTGATCAATGCAATGAAAGAACGTAATAGCAATAAAGTTAAATATGGTTTCAAATATGGTGCGGTCGGGAATGTTCCGAATGAGTCGGGAGAATTGCCGATCGACTATGAAAAGCATAATGGCATAGTAAGCGAATTAATGGCGGTAAAAGGACTGAATTTAAGTTTATCTAACGCCGAATATTCGGACCTATATTGCTTTATATACTGCTTTGATAAAGATAAAAAATATGGAGGACCGGGACTCAGTTATGAATCGGGCAAAACATTTATAGTAACGAGTTTTGGTGGGGATAAGGAATATTCGCCTAATGAATTAGCAGCCGGGACCGAATACATAGTGTTACGACTTGTATTCAGTGACGAACGCGAAATACCCGAAGATGAATTCGATAAAGTATTGTCGCAATTAACGATAACTTATGAATAAAAGGAAATATGCCTATGATAAAGGAACAAAGAGGCAAATACATAACGATAATAGCAGTAATAATAACACTGCTTATTATAAATTCGAGATTTGTAAATATACGACTTGTAAATGCCGATCAAACGGATATAATCTATGAAAAATCCGATGCACTTGACGATCTTATGAGTTCGACCGAGTTCGATATCCTCGATTATCCATTCTATGAAAGCGGTAAGCCGGAAGTACAAGTAATAAATGTCGTGGAATACTGTTATTCGTATGTAGTGAATAAGCGAAATAATTACGGTTTGTATTTATACATATATAATCCAAACGGCTTGAAAATATCCGAAAGCAGTACGGCGAATAAGGTAACAATGGCAGTAAGCTACGATAAAGACGGCAATCCTACGGACTATGAAAAGTTCGAATTGAA
>CANPVN010000052.1 GCA_947581755.1 uncultured Clostridia bacterium
CTTACCGCAAAAGTAAATACCGTAGCGGTAAAGGTAAATGATGAAAATTCCGAATGGAAAGAAATCACCGTCAACGCCAACGAGATAAAATTCGACCGCGGATTCGAGGCGGAACAACAAATACCTTCTTTATTCAAAGTAAAGGGTGATCCCATTGATTTGGAAAAAGAGGTCGATGCCGATGAATTAAAATATCCCGGACATACATTTGTAGGTTGGTATTACGGCGAGGACGTTTATTCTCCGAATAAGTTCGATGCAGACGGAGATATAACGATCACCGCGCATTGGCAAGCGAACAAATACGGCGTAACTTTCGATTTGAATGGCGGAAGCGATGATTCTTACCCCGAAATGGATATATTGTTCGGAGATGACAGTTTTACTTTGCCGAGACCCGAATCCAATCGTCCCGAATATGCCTTCGAGGGTTGGTACACTCAAGACGGTACCAAGATGACGAACGATAAGGGCGAAGCGATAAAAGAATATCTTTATACCGACGCGCAGGTTTTCCGCGCGCATTGGGTACAAGTCTTTGTGTTCGAGCGTGAGAGCGACAAAACCTGGAGAGTATTGCAGGAAAGTACCAATATAAAACTCGTGACAGAAATAAAGATTCCTTATATGTATAATGGAGAATATGTTACGGCAATATCGGATTTTACGGGAGGAACATATCTCGAGAAAATCGACATTCCCAATACGATAGAGACGATCAACTTGGGCGACAGCGCCGCTTCTTTTGCGGGCTTGCAAAATTTGATAGCCGTCAATGTATACGAGGCGCCGAACTATAACGGAGACGCAAAATACAGCAGTAACGAGGGCGTGCTTTTCCAAAACGATTCCGAAGGCAATCCTACGACTTTGGTTTATTATCCTTTCGGACTTATGTCGGTAAATTCCGTTTATGATGTTCCCATGGGAACCGAAGTTATCGCGCAAGGCGCCTTCTATTCTAAGTTTGCTGTTGTAAGTCATGTCCTTCAGACCGTCAATATTCCCGTTACGGTATCTCTGTTGGAGGAGAACTCTTTCCGCTGTATTTACTCTTTGAATAATATAAACTTCCTTCCCGACGGCGATTCGACACAATCTGCGCAATCTTTGGATATAAGACCCAACGCTTTCTACAGCAGTAAGCATATCAAGAAATTCGTATTCCCCAAGAGAATGACCTCGATAGATACCGCTATGTTGATACAAATGACCGAACTTACTACGATAGAAGTAGAGCAGGGCAATGCAAATTACAGCGCCGAGAACGGCATACTTTATAGTTTGACCGGCGGAGAGAATCATAACGAAAAAGAGTTGGCTTTCTATCCTTTGGGTATTACGGATGAGGAGTTTACCACGCCTGCCGGAGTTCTTTCGATAGGCAGAGAAGCCTTCAAAGGTCACACCTATCTTAAGAGAATAAATATTTCTGCGCAGATCAAAAACATAGGCATAAGCGCTTTCGAAAGTTGCCGCAATATTACCGATATAACCTTCTTGGGAAGAGCCGACGATAACGACCTTTCTATCGAAGATTATGCTTTCTATTGCGACAGCAGTCTTATATTAAATCTTACTTTGCCCGAAAACCTTGTAAAGTTGGGCAAGGGCGCTTTCGGAAATTTGCCTTTAATGAGGAATGTTACAATAAAGACAAAGAGCGGCGAAAATCATCCGCGTGACAGCGTTTCCTTTGCTTCGGGTGCATTCCGCGCAATGAGAAGTATCGCAATGTACTCTTATGTTTATAACGTAACATTGGATCAAGATGTACCTTTCTTTAACATTGTGGATTGTTTCGGCGATGCCGTTAAGACGGTCGATATCGGAACGAACAGCAAAAACTTCTATAAAGATGCTTCGGGAGCGGTTTTCGATTCCGAAGTGACTCAACTTGTCTATTTCCCTCTTGATTGGGATAAAGACTACAGTATTCCCGACAAGATGACTGTAATTCCCGCAAGTATGTTCAAGAACAGAACGGGACTTACGGGAATTACCATTCACGGCAATGTGACTTCGATCGGAAAGGAAGCGTTCGCCGGTTGTACGGGGCTTAAAAAGGTGGATATCAAGGACGGTTCGGGCTCGCTCGAGATAGGTGATAACGCATTCTCGGGATGTACGCAACTCAATGATGTACATTTGCCCAAGCATCTTAAGAAGATTTCCGACGCCGCATTCGAAAATTGTACTTCTCTTGTATCTATAACCATTCCCGCAAGCGTAAACGAGATAGGATTATACAGAGAACCAAATACCGCACCTTCCACAACAAAGGGCTTCAGAATATTTAAAGGTTGCGATAATTTGTCTACAATAGAAGTAGCGCAAGGCAATCAATTATTGAAGGTCATCGACGGTGTTCTTTACTCTTTAAGATCTGTAAAGCAAGACGGACGCAACGAACTTGTTCCCGACATGTTATTGTTCTGTCCTTCCTCGAAACAAGGAGATGTAAAAGTTCCGTCTACAGTTCGCTTTGTGTCGGGCTACGCTTTCAACAATGTAACAGGTGTAAACAAAGTAATTTTCGAGGATCTTGCACTTACGATTAATATCAACGAAGAAGGTAAAGAAGTCGCCGAACAGGTCGCAATTTTGACTTTGGACGGATATGCCTTCAATTATTCTTCTTCGGATATGAAGGGAATAACCGAAATACAATTCCCTTGCGGACTTGTCGAGTTGCCCAAGAACGGCTTGAATAATGTTCCTCTTGTCACTCTTACCGTTCCCAATACGGTGACGAGCATAAATGCAAATTTTGCTTTAGGCTGTGATAAAATTACACAAATCACCTTTGCCGAAGGCGGCACAGCGGGTCTTGTAATCAAGCAGGGCACCAACAAAGGCGGAGCCTTCTCGGGAATGCCCAAACTCGAATCGATAGTCTTGCCTGAGCGTCTTACTGAGGTAGGAGCATGGGCTTTCCTCAATTGCAATCTTGAAAGTGTGACATTCGAATCTTACGAAAAACCGTCTGATTTTAATTTGGATATCAAATCCACGGCATTTTCAAAGACAAAACTTACCGAAGTACGATTGCCGTCAAACCTTACGAGTATAGGAACCAATGCTTTTACAGACGTTCGTACTTTACGAAGTGTGATATTTGCGCCCGACAGTAAATTGAAGACAATTTCTGCTTCCGCATTCCAGAATTGTACTGCACTTACGACTATAACAATTCCCAAATCGGTAGAAACTATACAAGGATGCTTTATGAATTGTTCTGCGCTTGAAACAGTATATTTTGAAGAGGGTAGTCAATTGTCCGATATTAAAGATTCGACTTTCAGTGGTTGCAGTTCTCTCAGAGAAATCAAATTCAATTGGGAAGGGGATTCTTTGCTTACGAATATCGGAAACAGCGCATTCAAAGGGACAGCGCTTACCGAATTCGAAGTTCCCAAGAGTGTTGCAAAGATAGGTAAATATGCTTTTCAAGATTCGAAAAAATTGAGTAGTGTAACTTTCGAAGACGGAAGTTGTCTTACATCCATAGGTTGGGAAGCTTTCGAAAGGACGGCTATAACATCTTTTTCGTTCCCCGTTTCCACAGCAACCATAACGACTGAAAATAAACTTTTCTTCGGTTGCCGACTTCTTGAAAGTATACATATTTCCAAATCTCTTACAGACATTGCATTGAATGCTTTTATCGGTTGCATGCCCAAAAAGATTACGGTAGATGCCGATCACCCCAAATATAAAGTCGAGAACAATATAATCTACAATAAAAATACGAATGAAATAGTCTTGTTGTATACAGATCACTCCGGAACCGTAACTATTCCCGAAAATGCGACCAAAATTTATCAGGGTTCTTTTGCGAATATGCCAAACCTCACAAGCATTGTCATTCCTCGCAATGTTCAGGAAATAGAAGCAAACGCTTTCCAGAATTGCGTAAATCTTCAAAGCGTGACTTTCGAATCGGGAAGTTTGTTGACTACGATAGGTAGTTATGCTTTCCAGAATTGCAGATCCTTGACTACGATCAATTTCACAAACACTTCCAACCTTAGCAAGTTGGGGGATTGGGCTTTCAATGGTTGTATCTCGCTTAAAACAGTAAACTTCGGTTCCGACAAGAATATATCTTTGGGCGCAAGTCTTTTCCGAAATTCGGGACTTGTAGAGATAGACTTAAGACCTGCAGGTGTGAAGGAAACTCCGAATATGCTTTTCCAAGACTGCCATGATCTTAAAAAAGTATTTTTACCTAAAGATATAACGAAAATCAACGGTTACGGTTTTGCGAATTGTTACTCTTTGGTTGCGGTAAATACAGACGGCACCTTTGAAACGATGCCCGAAAAAGTAGACCTCTCGGCTTGTATTTATCTCAGCAGCGTTATGGGTAACTTATTCCAAGGTTGCAGAAGTATAACCGAGGTGGATTTATCGGGAGCTGTTTCATTGCTTGCATTGAATACAAGATTCTTTGACGGTTGTATCAATTTGAGAACGGTTAAATTGGGCTCGGCAATAAACTTTTTGGGAACATATTCCTTTGCGGGTTGTACTTCGCTCAGGCAAATCGACCTTTCCGAAACCGCTCTTACCATGATAGGAAACACCGCAACAGCAGGTGCTACAAGTGGAAACGCTTATACCTTCCAAGGATGTACTGCGCTTGAAAGCATACTTCTTCCTTCGAAATGTACAAAACTTGCCGCCGGAGTATTCAGCGGATGTACCGCGTTAAGAGAATTCGATTTTACATACATTATTCAGATAGGAAACGAATGTTTTGCAAATACAGGTTTCGAAACATTGACCATACCTGCTACCGTTTCGTCATACGGTTCCAAACCCTTTGCAAATTGCGCAAAACTTACTTCGGTAACTTTGGCGCCCGGCTCAACTCTTACCGCTACTTCGATGTTTGCGGGATGTACCGAAATCGAATCCGTGGATTTATCGGATACCTCGATAGAGGCGTTGAAGAGTTCCATGTTCGAAGATTGTACGGGACTTGCGCGTGTCAATCTCAACAATAAAGTCATGACCGCAATAGGAAATAAGGCATTCAAGAATTGTACGAGTTTGACTGAAATCATTTTCCCTTCTTCTCTTATGGATATAGGCGGTCACACTTTCCAAGGTTGTATCTCAATCGAGACGATAGATCTCGAGGATACGCAGGTTCTCAAGTTGACCGACGGCGTTACCGAAGGAGTACTTAACGATGTTACCGCAGATACGGTGTCTTATGTGTTTGACGGTTGCTCGAGACTCTCTACCGTTCTTTTACCCGAGAACTTCTCACAAATAGGCGGATATGCTTTCCGCGGTTGTGTCTCGCTGACATCTTTGGATTTGTCGAAAGTCACAAGAATAGGACAGGCGGCTTTCCAAAGTTCGGGAATACAAGAGGTTAACTTACCGCTGCTTACCGATATAATTGCGCCCAATAATCAATCGCCTTTTATGAACAGCGCGATAAACGATATAAAGTTAGGGGATAATGCGAACTTTAAACTTGTGGCTAACTATGACAATTCCGAGTATACTGCTTTTATGAGTTCCGATGAAACGGAGGTATATTTGTTGTTCCTTCCCAAGGAGAGCGGAGCAGCATCCGATACTTTGGACTTGTCGAATTCCTCAGTCAAAAATATAAAAGAAATGATTACAAAGATTGGCGGAAGATACAATAAATTAATTCTTCCTTCGGATATGACGGAAATTCCCGAAAGAGCGTTCTATGCCTTGAATATCGATGAAATCGTTCTTCCCGAGGGACTCGTGTCGATAGGCGCTCAAGCCTTTGCATACAGCGCGATAAAGAGCGTAAAGATACCCGCAAGTGTCCAAAATATAGAAGAAGGCGCATTCTCTCATTGCGCGTCTTTGACACAAGCAGTCTTCGAAGACGGTGAAAATGATATTCTTACAATTGCGGCGGGCACGAGTACTACTACGGCTTCGGGCGTCAACGGTATATTTGAGTGGTCCGCAGTCACCGAAGTACATTTCCCCAAGCGACTTAAGGAAATACCCAATAACACCTTCCGAAATTCTACCGGAAAATTACATCTCGACATTCCCGAAACGATACAGACAATAGGCGCTTATGCTTTCTATCAAAGCGCGGTTACCGAAGTCACATTCCCCGATAGCGAGAACGCTTCCATAACGCTTACGGGCGCAAGTACTTTCCAACAGTCCGAAATAGTCGATATAACCATTCCCGCGTCAGTCAAGGCAATCGGAACTTCTTTGTTCAAAAATAGTCAAACGCTTCGTTCCGTTACCTTCCTCGGTCATTCCGAAGTGACGACCTTGGGAACATCTGCTTTCGAGGGTTGCGTTTCTTTGCAAACCGTTGTCCTTGCCGAAGGATTGACTACGACGGGAGCAACTTCCTTTAAGAATTGTACAGCGCTTCGTTCGGTTACCTTGCCGACTACTTTGACGGAAATTTCCTCAAATTCGTTCGAAAGTTGTACCTCGATAGAACAACTCGAAATTCCCGACAGTGTTAACAATATAGGAGCGGTCGCATTCGGATATTGGACGTCTGCTCAGAAACTTATCTTCAAAGCGGATAATTATTCCGTCATTGCTTCTCTCGGAGCGGATTGGTTGAAGGATAACACCGCAGTTGTAGTGTTCCAAGGCGCCAAGTGATAATACGGAAACCGCTGTGAAGTAAAGCGAACAAAACAAAAACAAGACCGAGTCATCGGTCCCGAAATCTCAAAACAAAGCCGATTTGGAAAATTTTTCCGTTTCGGCTTGTTTTATGTATAGACAATAATAAGATTCGAACTGTCAATTATGGCTTATAATATACAATTTTTTGCCTTTCGTTAAATATTACTATTATAAAGAGTTAAATTTTGTCAAAATATGATAATAGAGCCGCAAATATTCTTACAAATATGTAATCTTATATTTTGGAATAAAGAAAGATAATAATTAATTATGAAACAAGTTATTTAAATTATGAAAGTTGCTTGACAATGAGAGCGTAGATATGTTATACTTAAAAAGATTTTTTATTTTATCAAGGAGAGGCATTATGAAGCACAAATGGACACTTTTGTTGACTGTTTTGATGGTACTCGCGCTGGTTATGGGAATAACCGTGGCGTGCAATCCCACGAATCAGCCGACAAACAAAGTACCTGCGGGACCCGAAGGCGGCACGTATTACTGTGACGACGGTTCCGACACTTACCACATAAGTCTTAAAGACGACAGCAAATTCACGTTCGAAGTAGCGGGAGAGAACCGTGAGGGCGACTATGAGTTTGCGGGAACGGCATTGACGATGAAGTTCTCCGAGAC
>CANPVN010000053.1 GCA_947581755.1 uncultured Clostridia bacterium
GAGCGTGTCTTACCGCGGGAATGGGACCGAGCCCCATGTGTTGAGGATCGACGCCGCCTTGACCGTAGCCCACCACCTCGACGAGGGGTTTGAGGTTATATTTTTGTATGGCGTTTTCGCTTGCCACAAGGACGAAACTTGCGCCGTCGTTGATTCCCGAGGAGTTGCCTGCCGTTACCGTGCCGCCTTGTGAGAACGCGGGGCGCAGTTTTGCGAGTTTTTCGGGCGTGGAATTTCTGTTGGGGAACTCGTCGGTGTCGAAAATAAATTCGTTTTTACCGTCTTTTACCGCGATGGGAACGATCTCGTCCTTGAAGAGGCCGCCGTCTACCGCGGCGATCGCCTTTTGCTGAGAAGCGTAGGCAAAGGCGTCCTGAGCCTCTCTCGAGATCTCGTATCTGTAAGCGATGTTCTCGGCGGTGATTCCCATGTGAACGCCGCTGAAGGCGTCGGTGAGCGCGTCATGAATCATCGAGTCGGTAAGTACAAGGTTGCCCATCTTGTTTCCCGTCCTGACATTGAAGGGAATAAGCATGGGGGCTCTGCTCATGGACTCGACGCCGCCCGCAATGACGATGTCCGAGCCTGCGGCAATGGACTGACAAGCAAGCATTACGGATTTCATACCGCTGCCGCAAACCATGTTGACGGCGTAGGCGGGAATTTCTTCGCTAAGCCCCGATTTGAGGGCAATTTGCCTTGCGATACATTGACCCAAGCCCGCGCTTATAACGTTACCGACGATAACTTCGTCCACGGTTTCGGGCGCAAGGTTCTCCGTTTTGAGAATGTCCTTTACGACCGCCGCGCCGAGATCCGCCGCGGGTACGCTCTTGAGGCTTCCCAGCATGCTGCCGATAGCCGTTCTCTTCGCTGCTACAATATAAGTTTTCAAAATAAAAAATACCTCCGAATGGTTTTCTATAATGATAACATATTTTTCCCGATTTTTCAACGGTTTTTCGTATATTTTTTTATTTATAAGCTCTTTCTCATCTTCCCCCTCCCCCTCTCTTGCCCAATTTTTTTCGCCCCCATGTCTCGATTTTTGCAAAAATCCCTACCCCCATCCATGCTTCTTTTTCCGAGAATATACCCAATGTCTCAATTTTTTGGGAAAACTTACCCCATGTCCCATTTTTTATATAAAAACCTACCCCATATATCGATTTTGAGATGCAAAGTCCGAGAGATATACGGAAAAAACGGTTGGTGATTTTGGGACAATGTGGTATAATTATCTCAAAAAAAAACCAAAGAGAGGCTGACACTTATGCAAAAAAATAGAGAGCTTTACCGTAAATCATCTGACACTGAAAAAAGGCTTATATGTATCGAGAAAAGACGGAAAAACCGACCCCATTACCACTTTTGATCTGAGAATGCGCGCCCCGTTATGCGAACCCGTTATGGATAATGCCGCTCTGCACACCATTGAACACCTCGGCGCGACTTTCCTTCGCAACAGCTCCGAAAAGGCAGATATCGTCTATTTCGGCCCCATGGGGTGCCGAACGGGCTTCTATCTCATCATGCTCGGAGACCGCTCCCCCGAGTCCGTCCTTGACCTCGTCCTTTCAATGTGCGACTTCATCCTCGATTTCCAAGGCGAGATCCCGGGCGCAAAACCCAAAGAGTGTGGCAACTACCTCGAACACAACCTCACTATCGCCAAATATTATATAAAGGAATATAAAACCGCTCTCCTTTCCGAGAAAAATTTCGTCTATCCCGAGTAACTCCGACCCCAAAAGTCGGATTTATCATAATCCCCTCAGTCGCCGCAAGGCGGCGACTGCTCCCCTTATTTGAAACGCTACGCATTTCAAACAAAGGGAGCCAAGGGGTTGCGGCAATCAAAGGGAGCCAAGGGGGGGCGGGAACCAACGCCGCCAAAAGGGATTCAAAAGTACAGAATATAAAAATATTTTATCAGTGGTTATGAAAACATAACTCAATATGGGCGGGAAATAGTTGACTTTTTTTGCCGAATATTATATAATTAATTACAATATACAAAATCCATTTGTGAGGTGTTAAAAAATGAGCGGATTAGGAAGAGGTTTAGGCTCTCTCTTCGGAGAAAACTTCGAACAAGTCAAAGACAAAACCGAGGCTCCCCAAGAGATAGAACTCTCAAAAATCGAACCCAATGCAAACCAACCAAGAAAAAACTTCGACGAAAACGCAATGGCGGAACTCGTCAATAGTATAAGAATCCACGGCGTCATCTCCCCGATAATCGTTGTCCAACAATTCGATAAGTTCATGATCATCGCAGGCGAAAGACGCTACCGAGCCGCTAAAAAAGCAGGCTTGCGTACTATCCCCGCTATCGTTCGCGATTACTCCGAAAAGGAAATCAAAGAAATCTCCCTTATCGAGAACCTTCAACGAGAGGACCTCAATCCCATAGAAACCGCAAACGCGGTAAAAGAACTTATGCGGGATTATAACTATACCCAAGAGGAAGTCGCCGACAGAATAGGCAAAAGCCGCCCCAATGTCGCTAACCTCCTTCGTTTGCTCAACCTTTCCCCCGAAGTCCGAAAACTTATCGAACAGGGTAGACTCACTTCGGGACACGCGCGCTGCCTCGTGGTTATCTCCGACCCAAAAGTGCAACTCGAACTTGCCATGAAAGGCGTTGACGACAAAATGAGCGTCCGCGATTTCGAAAAAACCGTCAAAAAATACCTTAATCCCAAGGATAAAAAGAAAAACGCAGGCGTGAGTCTGGAACTCAAAAGCCTTGTCGAACGTATGCAGCACAGATTCGCTACAAAAGTCTCCGCAATCGGCAACGATAATAAGGGAAGAATATTCATAGATTACTATACAAGAGACGACCTCGACCGCCTTGTGAAAATACTCGACGATTTAGACCGCTCTTCAAAATAAATTACATAGCGTATAATAAAAGTCCTTGCAAACAGCGTTTTGCAGGGACTTTTTTCTATATAAACAGCGGAAATATTTTCAAATGTTTCACGTGAAACATTTTAACTTTAGTTCCGATCTTCTTTGTCGGATTTGCTTTTGCCTTAATTGTTTCACGTGAAACAATTATCTTCCGACTTCCGTATTGTCGGATTTTCTGTCGCGAAGGGGCTTTACGGGGTGTTCCTTCTCCTGAAATCTGTAATCGGTGCCAAATTCCGTGATATATTGGTCTATCGTCTTATGACTTGCGACGGCTCCGACATTTTGGTTCACAAGGTTGTTATACTTGAAAAACTCATAATTCTCGGGAATTTCGCTGACTTTGGCATAGTCCTCTAACATAGCGGTATTATAAACCGTGGACGCAAGCACCTTGCGGACATACTCCTTATTTCGAGTGGCGTTACCGTTGAAGGCGAGCAGAGCGGGGAACTCGCCGTTGGGAATGACTTGTTGCCACTGTTTATTCTCGTAGGTTGCAAGAAGGTCCGCCGCTTTATGAAGGTGTGATATTTCCATATTCAGGTGGGATTCCCAAATGCCGCGGATATAGTCGTCGGTCTCGTCGTTCATAAGCGAATAGTACAGATAGCACTCGGTATACTCGTGTTCGAGGAGCCCTTCGAGCCAGGTGCAGGTGGTATCCATTAGCGAGCCGTATTGGGAGACGTGCTGTTCCTCTATCATAGCGATTTCGAGATAGAGTTTTCTGCCTATCTCGCTGCTGTGGAATGTGCCCAAGTTCATATAGAAGTTCATGGTCTGCTGTTCTGCGGCGGTGATTATTCCCGCGTGGAGTCTCGTGAGCGGGTCGGATTTTTCGTTCTTTATGGCGCGGCGAATATCATCAAAAGGGTAGCGGTGCTCGCTGATAGTGGGTCTGCCGGGCATTATCTCGGTATACTGTCCGACGAGGCGTTCGCCTTTGACTCCCTGTTCCATTTCGAGCAAGTCGCTGAAACGATACAAATGGTCGAAGTCCTCAAGCAGAGCAAAGTCGAGAGCTTTCTTGACATAGAGGTTAGGCTCCATAAGAGCAAGATTGACGGTAAGGTCCACCGCCAATTGCTCATAGGCGATAGTTGTCTCCAAAGGGTTCTCGTCTATGGGTTTGAGATAGGACAGCATTTTTTGCTGTTGTTGTTCGATACGGCGGCTGACGGCAATTTCCCGACGCAGGTCGTTATTGGAGCAGTGGCGTGAAAATTGGTGAGAAAACCAAACCGCTTCGAACTCTGCGCCCGTGGCAAGAATGATCCTTACCTTCGTATAGGGGTCGGTCTCGTATTTGTTATAAGGTTTTGGATAGACCTTACTGCGGCTCTTGAAGTATTTGTCTACTTTGAGAGCCTTTTCTTCAAAAGGATTGAATGGCATATTATACCTCCGATTTTTTAATATATTATTATAATCGGTATTTTTCATCCTTTTTATACCTCGAAAAAAGTTATGAAATCATAACGCAGCGTGACGCCGGTGGCGAGCCGCCACTGCCACAGTTCACGATTTACTTGATTACTAATTCCAATATTATTTCCGCGTTCGTGGGATTGTGCGAATAACTAATCCCCCCAGGCACCCGAAGGGCGCCAGCCCCCCTTAGCTTACGCCAAGGGCGGCCAAGAGAAAAAATCCCGAAGGGGCCACCCTTAGTAAGGGTGGCTTTTAGTTTATCATTTGAAGTGCAACAGTAGTAAAAAAAAGAGACAACGCAGAAAAACTCTGGTATAA
>CANPVN010000054.1 GCA_947581755.1 uncultured Clostridia bacterium
GATTCGAACCTTCGACCCACGCCTTAGAAGGGCGTTGCTCTATCCAGCTGAGCTACAGGCGCATTGGAGCGGGTGATGGGAATCGAACCCACACAGCCAGCTTGGAAGGCTGGAACTCTACCATTGAGCTACACCCGCATAACGCTTAAAGATAATACCATAAAAACAGCAATAATGTCAAGAAAAAAAGCGCCCATAAATAATTTTTTTTATTTTATTTTTATTCATTTAAGGTTAGCCTTCAACCAATCCGCCATCTTTGCCATCGCTTTGGCTCTGTGACTGACCTTATTCTTCTCTTCTTCGGAGGCTTCTCCGAAACTTTTCCTCAATTCCTCGGAAAAAAATAAACCGTCGTAGCCAAAACCGTTGGTTCCTCTTTTCTCTTCCAATATATGCCCGTAAGTTTCGCCTGTTGTATGATATTTTGTAACTCCGTCATAAAATGTTATAACGGAAACATACTTCGCCTCTCTGCTCTTTCCTTCGAGATTTTTCAAAAGCAATGCGTCGTTCTTTGCGTCGGTCGCATTTTCGCCGGAGTAACGAGCGGAATATACACCGGGAGCGCCTCCCAAAGAAAATACCATAAGACCGCTGTCGTCGGCAATTGTGGGAATATGACAACGATCGAAAACGGCTTTTGCCTTTATAAACGAATTTTCTTCGAAAGTCTCCCCCGTTTCCTCTATTTCTATGTCAAGCCCCACATCGGCAAGAGACACAATTTCAATATCGCTGTCACTCATCATACTGCGAATTTCTTTGAGTTTGTTTTTGTTATTTGTTGCAAGAATCAATTTTTTCATAAGTATTCTCCGATTACAAATTATTGTAGCAGATTATTTTGTTAAGGTCAAGATAAAACAAGCGATTTACCGTCAAATAAATCGCTTGCTTCGATATTACTTTATATTATTTTATAAAAATTCTTATAACAGAATACAGATAATACCGCCTTTGCCTTCGTTCACGATTCTGGAGAGCGTGCGTCGCATTTTCTTCTGAGTGTCCTCGGGCATTGCCGTCAACTTATTGGCAAGCCCCTCGTTAACCATCATGTGTAATGATTTTCCGAAAATATTCGTTTCCCATAAGCCTTGCGGATTTGTTTCGAATTCGCTCAACAGATTTTTTACGAGTTCTTCGCTCTGCTGTTCCGTTCCCACAATCGGACTTACTTCGGATTCTATATCGACTTGCATGATATGCAAAGAAGGCGCCGTTGCCTTAAGTTTAACTCCGTATCTTCCGCCTTGTTTTACGATTTCGGGTTCGTTCAATGTCATATCTTCAAGTGAAGGCATAACTACTCCGTATCCCGTGGCTTTTACATTTTCGAGCGCGTCTTTCAATTTATCGTATTGTCTTTTTGCCGTCGAAAACTCTTTCAGCATGGAAATAAGCGAAAATTCATCTTCTATTTCCATATCGCATTCCTCGCTTATCGCCTTATAAAATAATTCGGGACGCGCATCTATTTTAAGCACGATTTTTCCGTGTCCCAAATCTATCATCTCGGTTTGAGGCGGCAAAAATCTTTCATCTTCGCGGAACATTTTTCCGAACACAACATAATCCGCCATCTTTTCCAAGCCTTCGCCCGCTTTGGAAATTTCCGTTATCAAGCCGTTTATCAAAGTGTTTTCGAGTGGCAATGCTTGCAACCACTTTCCCGTTTTGACTTCGACGTCAACAAGAGGAAATTCATACAACAAATTTTCGAACAAATGAGAAATATCCTCGTCGCTCATGTTCAGAACATCCATAGGCATTACTTTACTGCCGTATTTTTCCTGTAATTCTTCGGCAAGTTTTTGCGTCTGCGGAGAAGTGGGAACAGTGGAATTAAGAATGATCACAAAAGGTTTGCCGAGCGTCTTAAGTTCTTTTACTACTCTTTCTTCGGCTTTGACATATGCATTCCGAGGCAAATCCGTCGTTATGGTTCCGTCCGTTGTCATTACGACGCCTACGGTAGAATGTTCTTCGATTACCTTTCGAGTCCCCAAATCCGCGGCTTGCTCGAAACTCATCTCCTCTTCCTGCCACGGAGTCTTTACCATTCTCTCTTTTTCTCCGTCCATATGTCCGTTTGCGCCGTCAACAAGATAACCGACGCAATCCACAAGGCGAAATTTAGCCGTACAGTTTTCATAAGGCGTAACTTCGACTGCAACATTGGGCACAAATTTCGGTTGTGTAGTCATTATATTTTTGCCGTTTGCGCTCTGCGGCAATTCGTCAATCATTCTTTCCTTAACATTATCGTCCGTTACATAAGGCACAACCATCTTTTCCATAAATTTAGTAATGAAAGTTGATTTTCCCGTTCGCACAGGTCCTATAACTCCTATATAAATATCTCCATGCGTTCGGGAACTTATATCAGAATAAATATTATATTCCATAAAACAAAAAAGCCTCCGAATTTTTAATACTAATGTATATGCCGTTCGGGGCTTTGAATATGATATATTTTTTATTTTATTTATCTTTCTTTTTATGTTTTATCAATGATGTTTTATTTTCGGTACCCGAGAAAAGTTTTTTGATATTTTCCAAGTGCCGAAGCATCGGCAAAAGAAAAATCGCGAACAATAAAATAAGACATGCGACATTGCCCGCTTCCGCTTCATAATAAGCCGCATACATCAACGGTATGGAAATTATTATAAAAGAAGTCGCCGCGCCCATCTTTGTTATAGCCAAAAATATTACTCCCGCAACAAAAGATATTGCGGTGACCCATGGATTTATAACAAGGCATACGCCTATTGTACCTGCTATTCCCTTGCCGCCCTTGAATTTCAGAAACACAGGAAAAATATGCCCTATCACAAGGCTGAGACCGCAAATATAGACTCCTATTTTATCCGTTCCGAAGTCGCATCTGTTTCCAAGCAAATACCAACCTATTATACAAGGAACAACTCCCTTTACGACATCGAGCACCAATGTCAACCCACCGTAGAATATGCCGAAATTCCTTATCATATTCATGGTACCCGGATTGCCGCTGCCGAGTTGTCGTACATCTTTTTTCTTAAGTTTGGATATGAGTAAAGCGTTGTTTATATTGCCTATAAAATATGAACCGATTATACAGAGTATTATCAGTAAAGGTTCGCTCATTTCTCCTCCTTTCTGCTGTTAAATTGCAGTTTGATGGGAGTACCGACAAAATCAAAACTCTTTCTGATACAATTTTCCAAATATCCTTTATAGGAAAAATGCATATTTTCGGCATTGTTGCAGAAAAAAACAAAGGTCGGCGGATTGATTTCAGGTTGAGTCGCGTACATTATTTTGATACGTTTGCCCGTACCTGCAGGAGGCTCATGGATCCTTATTGCTTCGTTGATTACATCGTTCAACAGTCCCGTCGGTATTCTTCTGCATGAATTATCGTAAGCCGTAATTGCGGTTTTCAAAATCTTCTCGGTGCGCTGTCCCGTCAAAGCCGAGACAAAAACAGGCATATAATAACTCATAAAAGCAAGTTCTATGTCAAGACGAGTCGTAAAACTTTCTACCGTAAAAGTATCTTTTTCTATAAGATCCCATTTGTTTATAACAATTACAGAGGGCTTTCCCGATTCATGAACAAGACTCGCTATTTTCAGATCCTGATCCGAGATCTGTTCGGTTGCATCGAAAACGATTAAAACCACATCGGCTCTTTCTATCGCCGAAAGAGTTCGCATCACACTGTAAGCCTCTACCGTTTCCTCTTCGATACTGCGTTTGCGTCTCAATCCCGCCGTATCTATAAGCACATATTCTTTGTCCATATAAGTAAACGGCGTATCTATTGCGTCGCGCGTCGTTCCCGCCACATCGCTTACGATAACTCTTTCGAAGCCCAAAAGCCTGTTTACAAGAGAAGATTTTCCGACATTGGGTTTTCCCACGACCGCAATCTTAACGGCTTCGCTTCCTTGCGCATCCAAACGTTCGGGAAAATATTTAACCACCTCGTCGAGAAGGTCTCCCAATCCCTTGCTCTGTTCGCAAGAAATGGGAACGGGGTCTCCCA
>CANPVN010000055.1 GCA_947581755.1 uncultured Clostridia bacterium
GATTGGCTCTTTTCATTGAATTAGGCTGCCTTGATTCTTAAATTTAGATTTTTGTGTCCATTTGAACGCTCAAACCCCTCAAGGACCGATTCCATAAGTATACCGCTTGCATCGGCAGAAATATTTTCTCTTATCGAAATTACTCTTACGCCGTTTTTCTTTAATTTATGTTTGTAAGTTGCACTGTCATATCTATCACGAGCAAAGCGGTCCAATTGATATACGAGAACATACTTAAATGTCTTTTTCTTACTATCTTCGATCATCCTTTGAAAATCCGGACGACGATCGTTTGTACCTGTTAAAGCTCTGTCTATGTATTCGCCAACAACATTGTAATTGTTTCGTTTGGCAAAACTATAACACTCTTTTAATTGTCCCTCGATAGACTGTTCTGTCTGTCCATGCGAAGAAAACCTTGCATAAATAACTACATTATCCATATCTCTTTCCTCACTTTAAGCATTAACTTTATTGAGCCATTTAGTAACAATCTTTTCGACTTGTTCTTTGTTCAATAATTCTGCCGCTTGCTTTCGTTGTTCTTTAATTATACTGTCCGGAATAGGCGGTCTTACATTTTTTATCTCATTTTTGGAAGCTATTTCTTTTTCTATTCGAGCATAATCGAAATTAGGTTCGGATGACATAATTTGAGAAATATTAACGTCGAAGAAGTCTGCAAACTTAATTACCGAAGAAAGCATCGGTTCGTTACCTTTTTCAAGCCTTGTAAGGTTACCTATGGATATGTCGGTAGCCTTGCCTAATCTGCGATAGCTTACATTTACAAAAGTATGTAGCCGATGGAAGTTTTCGGTAAAATTAACTGCTATTTTTTCATCTTTATTTATCGCTAAGAACTTGCCGAATCGGTGCAAATCCAAAATCATTTGCCTGTAAATATCCGAAAGCAATTTATGTACTTCAGTTCTCGACAGGGTAAGATGTTTGCTTACTTCCAACATAATTTTTTCTTTATATAGCCTTATAGGTATACCTCCAAGACGATTTATAAACCTAACTTGCATATCGAGGACTTCTTCTAAACTCGAATTTATTTCATATCCGCAAAGTCTTTCGATAGATGTGCAATAAAGATCGGCTATTCGTTGGGCTACCGTCAGATAGGGTGAAACACCTCTTGTATCATAAGAAATCATAGTGGATTCCGCAAGTGCAGTATATTTCGTTATATCAGCATAACGCAAATTAAAAATGACTTCCCTGCATAACTCAATGTTTTGAGAAAAGGCAGTTTGCTGTTGTATTATTTCTATTCCTGAGTGCATAAAATCTCCCGAAAAAAATTTTTCAAATTTTTTTATAAAAGGTATTGACAACTGTTCATTATCGTGATATAATTGTAGTGTATGGAATAAACAAGCACATCAAAAGCCGCTTTTCGGCTTTAGTTTTTTTGCTTCCTTGTTCATTATATTGATAATATATTCTTATCATTTGCCTTGTTATTGAGGCTTATTTATTTGCCCTTTAATGTTCATTATCAAGATAATTATAGCATACGACTAAAAACAAGTCAAGCATTTTGTTCCATATTGTAAAAAGAATTTTCAGGGAGGATATTCATGTCAAAACGATTTTTATTTTACCCGCCGTAAACGAAACATTTGTATACAGGTGTTGTTCTTTTTCTGTGGGTTTTCCTTCGCAAGAAGGCGAACTCACTTATGCAATAAGTGTAGTGAGCTACACCTGTATACAGAATGACACTAAACCACGGCAACAAAAAAACAATTTTAAGGAGGGATTTAATTTGTCATATTTGGTATGTCACATGGAAAAATATAAACGAAACGAGGTATCTCCGGTAGAGAAAGAAAACGAGCGAGACGAAACTTTCGAGGCTAAAAATCCGCAGATAGACAGACTTAAAACTTATCTGAACTATCATTTGCTATATCCGCAAGGTAAATATCTTGATTTTATTTCAGGCAGAATTGCCACTTTACAACTTACAAAAAAATTAAGGAGCGACGCTGTATTTATGAACTCTTTTGTTATTGGAAGCGACAGAGAGTTTTTCGGCAATCTTTACGAATCAAAGCAACGACAATTTTTCAATGACTGCGTAAACTTTTTGGCAAGTAAATACGGCGAAAAGAACATCATTTCGGCTGTAGTCCACAAGGATGAAACGACGCCTCATTTACATTTAAACATAGTCCCTATAACCAATGGAAAGCTGTGTTCAAAGGATTTATTTGACAAAACAAAGCTATCTGTTTTGCAAACCGAATTATGGGAAAAGGTCGGCAAGAAATACGGACTTAAACGAGGTAAAGAAGGAAGTCCCGAAAAGCACCTTTCGACCGCAGAATACAAGGCAAAGCAGATTCTTACCGAAGCTGAAGAAATAAAGAAACAAAATCTACATTATGCGGACGCTCTCAAAGAAGCAGAAAACGGAGAAATACCTCATAATAGAGGTAAACTTAGAGAACAAGTTATAGCCGCCGTAGCAAAGAACAACGATCTTGCGAGGCGCTTGGATACTTCGATGAAAGAAAATCTCGAACTTGCAAAAGAAAATAGAGATCTGGAAAGAAAAAACGAACGAAGTTCCAAGGCGGTACGAATACTTGCAACTTTGCAAAGGGAAAATCCAAAAGAGTTCGACCGAATTGTAAGTGGGAAACCGCTCGACCGCTCTTTGAACGGCTTTTTCAATTCCGTTCTTGCTCTGTTTACGCCCGAAATTACTTCTAAATCCAACAGGCTAAAAGAAATAGAACGGGAAATTAAAGAAGAACAGTTAAAGACACAATTTAATAATTCAAATCGGTATTGGGGCAAATAAAAGCTTCATAACCAATCAAGTGGAAATTCCGTATTCATACGGAAGACTTATAGCAAACGGAGTCTTGAAAATGAAAAATCATTAATTTGGATATCCGGAGGAAAACATAGCGCATTTGATAACATTCAACAAACCAATAAAGGAGATTACAGCACAAGACAGATACATATACGAACAGTTACCCACTCTTCCGAAAGGAGTTATATTGATAGATTTGGAAAACGATGAAAAAACTCGTTACGGAGAGTTGCCTTTATCCGATACAGTAATAAATGATTTAGTGAGATTTGCCAAAGACCTGGCAAAAGAAAGGCAAACCGAAAACTGTTAAATTACAATTGAATAGGATTACCGCCCACTGCCGTGACGAGGAGTTGCGGTAAGGCGGCAATCTAATGAATTTTTATAAAGGAGTTAATATTATTGTTATACAAGGAATGGTTAAACACTTGGCT
>CANPVN010000056.1 GCA_947581755.1 uncultured Clostridia bacterium
AAAAGGAGCAATCGTCCGAAAAAAGAGCCTTTCGCCGCTTGTCGGTGAAAGCGATATAAAAGGACGCATTGCGACGCGGTCAAGGGCATTATTTATTAGATATTAGTACAATCTTTGGACGCGGGAATAATGTTGGAATTAGTAATCAAGTAAATCGTGAGCTATGGGTGCAGCGCCGCGCTGCCTGAAGGGATTGTTATAATAATTCGACCTTATGTTTTCTCATATACTCGATAGTTTTGTGCAAGGTGTCGGCGTGAAAGATCTTGTCGAGATTGCCGACAAAATCCAGCCCGTAGCGCGTCCCGAGAGTCTCGAGCAATTTATTTTTTTCGTCGATGTTGTTCTTTTCGTCGTACATGAGGTCATCGATCGAGAGTTGTCGTCCTCTTTCTCCCGCGAGGTTATATATCCCAACGCCTATAAGTCTCACCGAGCGTCTTTCGGTTGACTCGAGGAGTTTCAAAGCCTCGCTGTATATCCGAGGAGCGGAGTCGCAAGGCAGCGTTGCGCGGGAGCGTGTGACGGTTTTCATATCGGAATAAGTGAGTTTGAGGATGACGCCGCAGCCGTACAATCCGTAACGTTTGGCTCTGTTTTCCAGACAAATTGCAAGCAAGACGAGGACGTCTCCGAGGAATCGGATATCGTTGACGTCCTTTTGGAAAGTGACTTCTCTGCATATAGACTTTGCGTCCTGCGGTCTGTACGGAGTGACTTTTCTGTTATCTATACCGAAAGCGAGGTCGGTTATTATTCGTCCCTGTTTGCCGAGGAGGGCTATTACTTTTTCCTTATGTTGTCTTACATCGCGCACGGTGCGGATCCCGTAAGAGCAAAGTTTTTCGGCGGTCATTTCTCCCACCGACAACAGTACGCTTGTATCTCTGTCGATTATGAGTCCGACAAATTCCTCAGGCGAAGTTATCTCGAAATAGCCGTCGGGTTTTTTCTCTTCGCTTGCCGTCTTTGCCGCCGATTTAGAGTAGGCTACTCCCACCGAGCAGCACAGCCCGACTTCGGTTTTTATTCGTTGTTTGATTGTTTTGGCGATTTTTCTCGCCTCGTCGAAGTTGCCCGCGGTTTGAGTGACGTCGAGATACGCCTCGTCGAGAGCCACCGTCTCCACCGCATCGGCGTAGTCGTTCCATATCCCGCGCAATTTCTCCGATACCGTTCTGTACTTGTCGATATTCGGGCGCATATAGATTCCGCGCGGACAAAGACGGAACGCCTCTTTGATATTCATTGCCGAGCGGACTCCGTATTTTCGCGCCTCGTAACTGCAAGTGGCGACGACTCCGCGTTCGTCGGGCAAAGCGCCGATGATGAGCGGTTTGCCTTTCAGCGCGGGATTATCGCGCATTTCCACCGAGGCAAAGAAGGCGTCCATATCAACATGAATAATGATTTGAGTCATTTTTTGTATATTTTCGTCTCTCCGCTTAGGAGAAACTACGCGGTCGTCAAGCCGCTTTTCGGGAAGAGGAACTTCCCGTTACCGAGGCGTTACGGTTTATTTTCACCCATTTGGGTTTACAGAACAGTCCCATTGCCATGGTTATGCAATATACTATCGTGAAAATCGGGAACATTAACACGCCCGAGATGAGTTCCCTTCTCTTGTTCGCGCCCATCTTTTTATAGTCGAGAAGCACCAACAGCAATCCCTGAGATATTCCCGCTATTATGAACAGAACTCCGAGCGCAAGTCCCACTATCGTAAGCAAGGACCACAAACCCGTACCCGTAAGTCCCAAAGCCGCAGCCTGCGCATTTGTCAACGCGCCCATCGCTCCGAGATAGGAACAAGCGTATATGTAATATGCGGGGATCCAGGTGCAAAGCAAGAGGCATATAAAAGTGAAGAAATAAGTCAAAATTTGCTCTATAAAGGCAAAGCGTAATTGTTTTATCGAATTCCATATCATGCGCGGCGTGTAGCGGAACAACAATCTTGCGTTACCCGCGGCGATACGCTTGTTACGATTCATAGTATCGCGGAATGAGGAAGGAAGGTCCTCGTACACAACGGCGTCCTCTACGAAGTGGCAACGATATCCCTCGAGCATTCGTTTGAAACAGAACTCGGTGTCCTCGGTAATGCTTACCGTGTCGTAACCGCCTATTTTCCTTATAATTTCCATTGCGGTGAGCGAGCCCGGTCCGTTGACATGCGCGTCAATATGCAGTCTTTCACGTACGCGAGAGGAAAATCTCGAGTCGAATATGTAATACAGTCCGCACGCGCGGGTGAATTGGTTCTGCGTCATGTTAAGAGCCGACTCGTAAGGTCGGGCAATTTTCACTCCCGCGCAATACGCGTCGTTCATGAGATTGAAAAACTCGTCGTTAACGTGGTTATCTGCGTCGAGACGAATGGAAAAATCATACTCTATCCCCGTGGCAAGGATACAGTCATAGCCGTATTTGAGCGCGTAAGAAACTATGTGATGAGAGGGATCGGGATCGTCGAGTTCAAATACCGTTGCACCCGCCTCGCGCGCAAGAGAGGCGGTGTTATCGGTGCAATTATGAGCGACAACGTATATATCGAACAGTTCCGCGGGATAGTTTTGTTTTTCCTTCAACTCCCGCACCGTGCCCGAAATGACGTCCTCTTCGTTATGCGCGGGAATTATCACACAGATACGTTTTTTATCGGTGCTTTTGGGAAACTTCTTTTTGGGAATCCAAAAAAGAAACATATAAATGAATTGCAAAATAAAGGGAATACCGATTATTATCAATAAGACATTATTGATAGTAGTCAGTACATTATAAAGCGTTACATGCCACACACTCTTTTTTCTCCTTATCTTATGTATTCCAAAATATCCGCTCTGTTGCCGTTGAAAGCATTATATCCTATAAAAAATATTTTGTCAACCCAAAAAACGCGGAAATATAAGGCAACGGCGGCAGAGTGACGCCAATCCCTTCAGTCACCTTCGGTGACAGCGGCAGATTGTCAAGTAAGTGCAACAGTATTCGAGAAAAAAATTTCGGCGGGAGTTTTCCAACCTAAACATT
>CANPVN010000057.1 GCA_947581755.1 uncultured Clostridia bacterium
TCTTCTTTTAGATATTCGTAAACTTGAACAGCAAAAGTATTTTCTACATCAAAATTTATTTTTATTATCGGCTTGCCTTTTTCCGTTTCTTCCTTTAAGCCTAAAATATATAACAGTTCTTGATAAAATGCTGCATTTAAGGGAGAAGCAACCATTCTTTTTGCATTATCTTTAAGCAAAATTTGTCGAGACAACATTTTATAAGTTGATGTTAATCCGGTTTGGTTTTCAGAAAGTTCTTCGATATCAAAGTAAACAAAATCTAATTTTGATAAATTTTCCTCTATGGCAAAAAATTCTTTTTCTTTATCGTAAAATATATCTTTATTTTTACTTATAAGTTGGTCATTTTCTTTTTGCTCCCAAAACTTTACCAATTCACCTTGAACAATCGCCTCTATTTTTTGAGAATCAAAGACAAAAAACTTTTTACAGTCAGTTATGACAATATTTTTTATTTCGGAATCGGGATTGCGTTTAGCTTTACCTTCTTTAATATTTCTTGTATTTTCTATGTAGTATAAAATTATTTCCCATAAAGCCTTTCTATTTAGATTAGTTTCCGTTATCATTTCATTGATATTTGTCGGTTTTTTAACTTCCATTATAACTTGAAGTTTATTGTCCTTACTGATTGCTGCGTCAATAGTTCCTTTTGTATTGATAGTATATTTGCCATCGGCATAAAGAGTATCTTTAAGAAACTTGATAAGAATGCCTTTTAAATGTTCTTCGGATTCATTGGCTTGAATGGCAACATTTATACTAGCCAAATAGTTTTTTAGGCTTATAGAATAATCGTCCACTATTGCTTTCGTTACATCGAATTTATTATCTTTCAAAAAAGTTTTTAATTCTTTCCTTGCCATTATTAACTCCTTATGCTATTTAATTATATCAAGTAAATCATGACACCGTTAGGTCACATTAAAAATTATTTTATCTATACTAACCTTTTATATCTCTCCGATTATATATTCTACCAAAATTCGGCAAAAAAGTCAATCTGTAAAAGGTACATAAAGAGTGCCTAACAGTACAAAAGAGCGCAACAATCAAGAATTTGATCGGCGCTCTTTGCGATATTTTTTTTCTATTTATTATCACTCAGTTCCTTTCTGATTTTGTCAAGCAGAGTTTTATCTGCAGGAAGCCAATCTACACAATCAAGCTCTTGTACGCTCAACCATTTAGCCGCTTCCGCTTCCTTCAAAACCGGTTCACCACTTTTTAGTCTGGCCCAAAAGCAATCCATATCATAGCTTAAATAGCCCCAATCTATACCGTTTATAAGGTACTTATTTGATTCATATAAATCATTTTTTATGTGCGGGTATGTGCGCATAAATTCTTCAAAAGATATGACGCTTCTATGGCTTGTTTCCTTTTCTATTTCTTCGTCCGTAACCTTTATTCGCTCTGCTGTACCACCTTTCTTACCGCTCTTGCTACGCACTTTGAAAATCTGTATTTTTCGTTTTGCAAGCCTGAAATATGTATCTATGGGCGAAGCCAATTTATTCGGTTCTTGTTCATTAAATATGTAGTTATAAATTGCCTTGATATACTGTCCCGCCTGCTTGTCGTTCATGAGCGGCAACGCCTCATAGAAGTTTCGGTGGAACATAAAGTGCTTCATCTGCCTGTTCAAGCCCTTCGGCGTGCGCCCGCTTTCCTGCGCCTCTTTGTCCACGCAGAGAGCGTCTACAATGTTTCCCCAAAGATAGACAAGTTTCTTATCCGTGAGCGACGGCGGCGCGTCCTCGAACACATAGGCGCTCATGGCGCGTAGCAATTTCCCGCGTTCTTCATCCGTGAGCGTGTCCATAAGCTCCGCGTACAGGTCATAGAACGTGAATTTTGTGAGTTGCGTTTTTCCTTCCATATTACCTTCTTTTTGCATATTTTAGCAGACGATTACGGCTCGTCCGCTTGCCGTATTTGCGGGTTTCCTGTTCGGTCGCCGCGCGGTTGTCCTGTTCGGACAATCAAAAAGTCCGACCGTTGTTCACAGTCGGACTTTTCATACTCCCTGTTCGGGTGTTTCCTATTGCGACGATTAGTTCTTATTATAAAGTGTACCAAAGTGTCCCACTTTTTAGGGCAAAAAGGCTACTATTCCGCCGAAAACAAGCCACTTTCAGACCTCGGCGCTCTCGGATTATACCACTTTCTGCCCACTTTTGCCACAGGCGATTCTCATTTTTCAGAGGTTTTTTGCAAAATTTCTATCATTCGCAAACCTTATATCGGTATCTCTTGCATTTGCGCTCGAATTGTGGTATAATATGCCCGAGGAAAGCGGAAATCGAAGATTTACAGGCTTTCCGACGGTATATTTAACCGAAGGTATAATTATTTTATGAACGAATTAAGTACACAGCAGAGAAAGTTGTTTGATGACATTAAGCACACCGACGAAAACGGTGTGGATTTTTGGTATGCACGGGAACTCCAACCCGTTTTGCAATACGCCAAATGGGAGAACTTCCATAAGGTCATCAAGACGGCGATGATTGCCTGCAAGATTAGTCAGCAGGCTGTCGATGACCATTTTCCCGAGGTCAGGAAAATGGTTGAAATGCCCACAAAGCAAAGAAAGAATACAGATGATTTTGGTTTTCCCGAGGTCAGGAAAACCAAAACAAAAAGCATCGTCGATTACAAGCTCACACGGTATGCCTGCTATCTCATCGTGATGAACGGCGATCCGCGCAAAGAAGTTATTGCGCTCGGGCAGACCTATTTCGCCGTCAAGACGCGGCAACAGGAGCTTGCCGAACTCTACGACAGACTTTCCGAAGATGAAAAGCGACTATTTATCCGCGGCGACATCAAGCAGAAGAATATGCTCCTTGCCGAAGCGGCACA
>CANPVN010000058.1 GCA_947581755.1 uncultured Clostridia bacterium
TACATGCACCACCCCTTGGCCACCCTTAGTAAGGGTGGCTGTCTGCGAATAGCAGACTGAAGGGATTGTTATAATAATTTAACCTTTTTTTACCTCGTCAAAAAGTTCATCTTTTTGACGAAAGAGGAGCAATCGTCCGAAAAAGGAGCCTTTTGCCGCTTGTCGGCGAAAGCGATATAAAAGGACGCATTGCGACGAGACTGAAGGGATTGTTACCAAAGGGAGCAAAAAGGTGTTATAAACCAAATGCGGTGTAGCAATAACGGCTACACCGCATTTGATATTTTAATTTCGGAAGTCCGCTTTTTTTATGAACGGAGATTCTTTCAGTTGTTCTTCACGGCCTTAAGTCGTATAGCCTTTCCGCCTGTAAGCATAATCATCTTAGCTGCATCGAGGGCAAAACTGTTGGCTTTGACATTGAGAGGTTTGGTCACCTCGCCGTCGGCAGTGACTTTATAGAAGTTTACATCCTTATTTACGAGCTTTTTCTTCAAAAGCGCTTTAAGATCTACGGTAGCACCACTGGGGAAGTTAGCGTTGATATCGGCAATACTGACATTCGCCTTGACGGGTTCGCTTTCGGGGGTATATTCTTCTATAACGATTGCTTTTTCGGCGTCCCTGTCGGGGAAGGCTTGCGCAGCGGTCGTATCAGCCGAATCGCAATACAAGTCTGCGTGTCCGCTCTGTCCCAAAGGCGTATTCTCGGGTTTAATGAGAGCCTTTACATAATCGACGGTTTCGATTTGTCTTCTGGGGAGGTAGCCTTTTTTAGCCATCATTTGCTCGATGAGGTCATCCGCTTTACCCATCATTCTTTGACTTTTGACCTTTATCAACATCGGGACCGCGAGATATTTTTTCTTATCGCTTACGTCCTTATGCGGATAGATGTTGGGGTCAAATTCGTTTGGGTCCAGAGCCAAATAGAGTTTGAGTGTCTTTCCGGCGAAGCCCAATCTTGCAACGAGGTCTCGACCGTGACGGAAACTCTCGTTTCTTTTTGAAAATTTAGATTTAACCTTTCTGTAAGATGTCAGTTTGTTTTTGATTTCACTATAGAACATCTTATTTTTATCGGAGGTATCAAAGAGAACTTCCTGAAAGGTCTTTATTTTTTTTTTGCCCACCTCAGTATCACCGGGCAGGTCATTGTTGTCTTCAGTTGCTGAAATTTCTTCTTCGGGGGGAACTTCCGAGTCGTCGGAAGAGTCTTCGGGTTCCTCGGGAACCTGCGGTGCAGGCTCCTGAGGATCTCCGTCGTCATTATTATCATCATTATCATCGTCGTCATTGCCGCGTCTTCTAAGCATAAGTACTAAGATGATTACAAGCAATACGATGACTACGAGAACTATTGCCAAAGTGAACCACTTGATCCAAGATTCTTTTTCGAGTTTCTCGACTCTTCCATCAAGTTCACTTGTATCTACCGTAGGAGGTTCAGCGGACTGAAGATCCTTGATAGATTTCTCAAGATTCTTGATAGACTGTTGCAATTCGGAAATAGCGTTTGTAACAGCCGCATCGGTACCGAGACCGCTTCTTACGTCTTCGATTGCTTTCTGAAGTTCTGCAACCTTAGCGTCGTAATCGGACTTAGCAACCAATTCTGCTTTGAGAGCGTCGATGTCTTCCTGTTCGACAAGGCCGAGTTCTTTAACGGCGCTTGCGAAGGATTCGCTGCTCAATACTTCGTTAACAACTGCCTTGCTGAACACGTCTACGTTCTCGAAGTTGCCGAGGAACATATCTTTGATGTTCTCAAGGAATGTAGCGAGGTCATCACCGGTAAGTTCTGCATCTTCAAAGACTTTCGCAAGAGCATTGATATGCTCGAGGTCGATGTCTCTCTGTTGCTTCATAGCAGGGATAACTGTATCGGTTATGAATGTCAATCTTTCGATGTTGATTAAAGATTCGAGAATTGCATAATCGTACTTATCGGCATTTGCATCAACAATAGCGTCAATATTTTCAAGCAATGCTTCGTAAGCCGTTTGAATCGTATTGATGAGAGCAGCGTCTGTTATACCGTACTTGGAAACATCGAAGGTAGCCGAGGTCTCAGCCATTACTCTGTAGCCAACTGCAGCAGCTTCGGACTTAAGGCTTTCGGCGATATTGAGTCTGGTTACTGCTTTAACGAGATTCTTTCTGAATGTCGAGATGTAAGCTTCGATATCGGAATTGCTTGTCAAAGCATCAATATCAGATTCATAAACGTCGGTAATTGCCTTAATAGTTTCGTTCTCTCTATATTCGACAGGAACAACTTCTCTGATGATATCTGCGCAAGTTGCCTTAGCTTCTGCCTTAGCATTTTCGAGGATCGTTGTTGCAACAAGTGCATTGGCTTTTTCTTCGATAGCTGCGACAGCTGCTGCTATATCATCGATGTTCTCGATGTCGCTCAAAGCGTCGATGTCATTCTTAACTTCTTCGAATGTTGCAAGCATGAGGTAATCTGCATACTTGTCATTGAGTCTTGCTATTGCCGCATCGATAGCTGCCTTGAGTTCTGCTGCGATACGAGCGTCAATAGAAGCCACGATGCCGTCTCTTACTGAGTTGTAAGCTTCAATCATTTCTGCGACACCGCTCAAGGTTGTCTGAGAGTTGATAAGAGCTTTATAAGTAACTTGCCACTGAGCAAATTCGGAAGCATAATCTTCATATCCCTCAGGGATAGCATCGATAAGATCTGCAGCTGCATCTTTTGCTTCAGAGAGTTTGTCGTTCAATGCTTCGTTAACTGTTTCAACGAACTCGGTAACAATGATATCGATTTCCTCAACAGAAGGAGCTTCTGCGATTTCGACCTTAGCGTTATCAACACGCTCGGTGAGCCAATCTCCGAGAGTAGCTTCCGATCCGTCATCCAATGTAAGAGTGAAGTCGGGGTTATCAAAATCATTCTGGAAGAGACCTTCGATAAGAGCTGCGAATGCATCTATTATCGTGTTTGCAGTGTTCTTAGCTGCCTGCAATACCGAAGGATCTTCTCCGATATAATTGAAGGCATCAAGAGCAGTAACCGCATTTTCATAGCGAGCGATGATATCATCTTCGGTAGGAGTTACGTCAGCATCAGCGAGGTCTTCACGAGCCGTTCTGTAAATGAGCTCCATTATAGCCCAATCGCTATCTGCGTATTTCTTGGAAGTTTCGTCATTCTGCTCTGCTTCTTTCTCTGCAAAGTATTTATCAAGTTTTTCAATGTACTCATTTCTTACACTGTCAAGCTTTCTTGCAGCGAGAGTTTCTTCGAGAAGAGCCTTGTATTCTTCAACTTTTGCCTGTTCAGCTTCGGTTACGATACCTTCGTATTTCTCGAGCATCTCGAGGCAATCGTTTGCCTTCTCAAGTTCGGTATTAATCTGTTCGTCGGTCAATGTAGCAACGTCCTCGTTGAAGTTATCTTTGATATAGTCGCTTACGATTGTACCGTACTTGTGGAATCTGAATGTTACGTACTGAACGGAGATGATATCTTCGTCTTCGTAGTAATAATAGATGTAATTGAATTCCCAAATTCCGTTCTCGTCAAACTTAGCAACATCGGTAAGTTCGATAGGCATCGAAACTCCGTTTAATTCCTTCGCGATAGGAATCCAAATGTAATGATATCTGTTAGCCTCGTCGTCGATGTTTGTGGATTGAGGCCACTCACCATCTTTCTTCGTGGTTGCATACTCGAGACGATTTGTACCGACAGGAGCCTGGAAGATAAATCCGATGTAGTAGAGGCTTGCGTCTCTTCCATTCTCGGTTCTTTCTTCATACTTGAGGTCGGCGAAGTTAACGAAATCGGAATAGTTGATATCGATTATACCATTTGCAGCATCCTCGTAATCAAGTTTCTTGGTGATGCTGATGTTCTCGACAACGTAATCTTTAGCCTGACCGATGTAAGTCAAAGGATCAACCTCTGTCCATTTTGCCTGAAGCGTGATATCGCTCTCGAGTACTGTTTCAATATTGTATCTGACGTCTACCGGCTTACCTTCTGTTACAAGTCTGTATCCTTCGAATACATACATCAAGTTGTTGTGATTAGCAATCTCACCATAGATACGATTGTATTCAGCGAAAGCTTCGGTGTTTGCAAGACTGTTGCCTTTAAGTACTTTTAAGGTAATCGAATCAATACCATCTCTGGTGTCTTCGATAGTTACCGTGAAGTCTTCGTATTTATCAACACGAACCTCGAAGTTGTATACTGCCAAAATATTACCGGCTTCATCTACAATTACAACACGGTTATCCGTAATGGTCTGAGCTTCGTTCTTAAGCGTGATGTCAAATGTATATTGTGCATTGTGACCGTCTGCAACAACGTCGAACTTAGCATTCTTGCCACCGGTCAAGTCAACAGCATCTGTGTAAGAAATCTTAAGATAATTGTAAGCTTCTTCAACACCTTCTGCAACTTCCTGCGTAGCGATTTCCGTCTTGATTGCTTTCACTTCGCTTGCTTCATCTACAGAGAAGGTTACATTCTCTTTGGGAAGAGGACTATCTTCAACCCAATGAGCAGCCAATATAATTTCTCCTTCAACCATCTCACCGAGTTGCAAAGCAGTGAATTCATCGAGATTATTAACTACATCGCCCCAAACAAGGTTTCCATAGGTAGTATCCTCACCGTTGGTAACCAATCTGATTCCGTCGAATGTAGCCTCATGATCTTTGTCATAAGTGTATCTCGAAATTCCCGTGAAGTTATCATACCATTCGGAGAATGCTTTAGACGAAGCAAGTGCATTACCTGCGATTACCTGCATAGGTGTTTTTTCTTGCTTATCATCACTGTATGTATAGATGGTAGCTTCTTCGTACTCATTAATGCTGAGTGTGTATCTATAGCCGGCGATCATGTTTCCGTCCTCGTCATAGAAGTAAACGATATGAGAAACTTTGTCGACGTCGCCGTCCATGTTGATGGTAGCAAAGATATCCCAATTCTTCCAATCTGCAACCTGCTTCTCATCTGTCTTGTCAGTTCCGATGAACTTAGCCCAAGGAATATAGAGAGGTTCTTTATTTACATATTCGGGATCTTCAACTACTTTGTTCAAATCGTTCTTAGCAGCTGCGGGAGCAAGCTTGTCATCGATACTTACGTACTTAGCAGCAGTAGGACGATACATGTCAATGCCGATGTAAAGTATAGGATTATTGCTTGTTGCATTTCCGTTACTATTAGCCTGAGCGGTAAGAGCAGCCTTGAAATCAACGATGTCATCGTAGGTAACGACTATGTCGCTGCCGGATCCAAGGTTGATATCCTCGATATTGTTCACATTCTCAGAGAATTCAGCCGTGGAAATAACAACCCAACGAGCGGTTATTTCGATATCAGCTGTAACAGCAGTGGTAAGGTCATAAGCCTTTCCGTCCTTATCGAACCAACCTGCGAAGAGGTACTTGGTTTCGGTCTTCTTTTCTTTTGCGGAAAGTGTATTGAATCTGACAATCTTTCTATCGGAAGAGATAGCGTATTCACCGTTTACATCATAGTTGTAAGCTTTGAATCCGGCTGTTCCCTTGACTCCTTCCTTAGCAACCAATGCATTACCTTTGAGAACAGGGATAGTAGCTGTAATGGCAGAAAGGTCAGGATCGGTAACTTCAATAGGCGCGTTATTTATAGTTACAGTCTGTTCGATATAAGGAGTGATATTCGAACCGAAAGTAAATACATAAAGGAGCATTCCGTCGCCGTCATAGAAGAACAAAGGTCTGAATTGTTCTGTGCTGTCAACACTCGTCCAAACGTCACCATCGTTAGTTGCAACACTGAGGTAATAAGTGTCGTAATCAGATCCGGTAATTTCTGTATAGAGTTCTGTATTCTGTCTGGTATATTCTCTCGAATTGTAGTTTGCACCGGGAACTTTAACCTTGAATCCGATGTAAGCATTGTTATCTATAAGTCCGAGAGCTTTTCCGTTTGCCTTCCAATCAACTACGTCGTTGTAAGTAACAATGATCTTACCGTCTTTAACTTCCCAAGCAACGTTTTCAAGTTCGTTCTCGGTATATTCGGGAATTTCCGTCGTGATAGCTTCGACATTGTCTTTGCCGAGTTTCGTCTCTTCAACGTATCTCGAGTAATAAACGACATTTTCTGTAAACTTGTAAGTTTCGGTAGCAAGGTCACCCTTTGCGGCATTATCTTTTGCAGTTCTCCAACCGTCGAATACATAACCGGTAAGTGTTTGATCTGCGGGAACGGACACGGTAGTGTACTTGGTATCTGTGAAGGAATTGCCCTTAAGTAATGTGTATTTAACAACGGAGGTAAGATTATCATCGGCAATACCCTTTTTGGGATCCTTCATGTTCTTAAACTCTACTGTTACTTCCTCGTAATTCTCTTTTGCGAGAGTCAAGAGCTTGGAACCGATAAGCTTACCGCTTACTTTGCCGTCCTGAGTCTTAGCTCCGTCATAGAACTTGAAGAGGATAGGCATACCGTTTGTATATGCGTCATTGTTAACGGCAACCCAATTACCTTGAGCGTCCTTTGTAGCAAGAGTTATTCTGTAATAGAAGATTCCCGCGTCATAGCTTGCAACATTGACATTGTCATCTGCGGGCAACATGGTCGTTGCATCAGCCAACTGGTGAGTGAAGGAGTTCGTACCTACAGGGAGCTTGATTGCCCAAGTAGCAACTATCGCATTCTCTCTACCTGTTACAGTCTGATTTGCTTTTGCCCATTCTGCAACGTCAACATAATCTATGGTTGCTTTTGTGATTTGTGTAGTTCCTTCTACTACATCTTTCTTTTCGACCCAAGCTGCGTCTACATTTCCGCCGGTTACGCCATCGGTAATTTCGGAATGTTCGGTAAACTTGGAAACATCTGCTTCATCAAAGTATCCAACTTCGACCCACTGAGCGGTGATGTACAAGTTATGAGTTACTTTGTTGTTTGCCGTAGTGAAGTCAAAGGTTGTAGCTCCATGGTTGAAATCATGATCGGGTTCAATGCCTTCTTCTATATCATGGTTATTCGAGAAGGTCCAACCAACGAATGCACGACCTGCGGAACGAGGATCTGCAGCAGGAACACTTACAGCATCGTTATAGTAAACTTCCTGAACAGCAGGTATGGGCTCGAGTGTAGGAACATCAACTTCCGTACCTGTCGAATCCGTGTAAGTTCCGGGTCTGAAGGTAACGGTGAAGAGTTTGAGACCGAATGTTACAACAATCTTAACTTTTCCGTTCTGTTTAGCAAGGTCAGCGGGCTTGATATCGATAGTATAGTTCTCATAGTTCAAACCGGCTTCTTTCAAATCGGTTATGCCATTTGCTACAAAAGGCGAATCAATCTGGCTGACTCTGTAAGCGTTGTTCATGGTTGCATCGGCATCGGTGTAGTTGGTATAGAACTCACCTGCACCGCCAGGGATATAGTACTCTACAGTCTCATTTCCCTCGGGCATTGTAAGCGCATTAAGTTTAGTGTCGTCAACCCTTATCTCATAGTTACCGGTAAAGTTCGTTGCATCTGTTCCGGCAAGAAGTGTGGTTCCTTTACCGTACTTGACGTAAGAAATGTCAAGAGCAAAGGTGTAGTTGTAATGGTCGATAAAGGTATCCATTGCGCTTCTGACAGCATTGGGAATAAGGTCATGCATCCACTTATAGATAGGAGTAGCTCCTGCTGTTCCCTCGGGAACCTCAGCACCATTATTGTCAACATACTTAACAATGCCGGTGTTTGCAAGATAAGCTTCTACAAATGTTGCTACTTTGGTTCTGTCTGCTGTACGGAACTTAGTTGCGTCATAAGCGGAGATTTCCTTCTTATTTACGTTCGCTTCAACGGTATCTTTGTCGATAGCGTCACCAAACTCGAATGCATTAAGCATTGTATCAAGGATATCGCCGTATCCGCTTACATAGTAGCTGGTGTATTCGGGAGTTTCTTCTCCGCCGTTGATGCCCTCGGGAATATTACCCTCGTTTCCGTCTTCGGTGAGATCGAATCCCTTGTAATAGTTATACTCTGCAGCATTTGTCGTTGCATCATACTTTGCAATAATATGAGCAAGTATGATCTTTTCTGCGGCAGCCATATGGCTACGAGCGATTACAACATCTTTGGTGTCGGTAGCTGTGCTCGAAAGCTTAACAGTGACTGTCTTACCGACAGAGAACTTATTTGTAAATGCGTCGTATGCCGCCTGAGCTGCGAGCAATTCTTCTCTTGTAGTGATACCGTAGAGTTCGGGAACGGCAACGGGCTTTGTTGCGTCGGCGCCTTTCTCAAATCCATCAACGATAGCTGCTACAACTTTATCGAATATAGCGTCATATTTTGCGATAGTGTCGTAATCGGACTTTGCATTCTTGATATTGGTATCGTTAAGTTGATTAGGTTTCAACAAACCGTAGATAGCAACTGCTCTGTCAAGCTGAGCCTGAAGAGTTTCGCTATCGACTTTTGCGAATGCAGCCATCAATACTTCATCTATATTTGCCATATTTGCAAGAGGTCTTGTAACACCCTCTGCAAGAGATCCATCTGCCTTCATCAAACCGAGAGTCTTAAGAAGATCTTCAACTGTTTCGACATAAGCAGAAGGAAGTGCTTCGGAATATCTGAAAATCCAGTCGGATGCTTCACCGAAATATTCGGTAGTTGCAACGGAAACCAAATCGTTAGCCTTGTCATATACGTTATATGCGAGGAGAGCTTCCAAGCTCATGCTTCTTAATTCTTCTGTAGTGGGAGCTGCGGGAACCGTATAGTTATCAACCTTTGCTCTGTCTGCAGCAAGACTTCCGTCTGCACCAACTGTCAAACCGCCGAAAAGAGGCAACTTGTCATAGCTCTCTACCCACAAAGAGTATTGAGCGAGTGCATCATTCAAAAGTTTGAGGATTGTATACAACTCGGGGATGTTACCCTTAGCATCATGAATTTCGGGGAACTTACCGTTAAGAGCTTCGAATGCTGAGGAAAGATATCTTTCATCACTGCTTGAGGGATATTGATTGAGATTATATTCAGCGAGTTTAGCCAATACGTTACGCTCAAGATCCAATCTCTTGTTTTCCCAATCGATTATCGATTTAGCCAAAGCAACGAGAGCATCAATTCTTCCCTTAAATCCGCTTGTTCTGTTACCGTCTTCACCGATAATGTCACCGAATACGATATCGGAATTAAGATTTGCAAAGTTAAATCCGGGGAGATTATATCTCTCGGGTCCTCTCTTGCTCATGTCAACAGCATAAGTACCGAGATCGAGATTTTTTATGGCTTCTACAACAAAGTTATATTTCTGTAAGGAAACGTTCTTTCTGTAATTGTTAAGTTCGGTAATCTTAGCGGTCTTGTAAGCTTCGAGGTCATCCCAACGATCTTGTACTGCATTTAACTTACGATAAGCTTCTGCTTCGTTTATTCTAAGCTGAGAAAGATCAGTAGATTGAGCAATGAGTTTTTTGCCTTCCTCGAGAGCTTCTTCCAATTGAGCGATCTGAGCTTCGGTATAATAATATTTGTGATAAGTAGGAGTTGCTCCGTTTACAGCATCTTCCAATCTTTGTTGAGCATCTACAATTCCGTCTATTATAGGCGAGTCATGGGTGTATGTATTCAATTCCCAATCACTGTCACTTGCCTCTTCTCCGGGAAGTTTAACATTCAAGATCGAAAGAGCATTATTCAATGTTTTAGCAATGTCATTGTAACTGCTATTGTCATGGAAAATTTCAGTAAATGCCTTGGTTCCTGCAATATAAGCATCGAAATCCTTACGAGCATTCTCTACAGCTTTCTTGTATTCATCAATCTTGCCCGAAATGGTACTCTGAGTGCTTGCGCTATACAAATTCTTGTTTTCGGCAAATTTAGCTTCTACCTTGTCAAGAATATACTCAGCTTTTGTAATCGCTATCAAAGAATTATGAACAGCGGTGAGAACAGTTCCCGTTCCTCTTCCAAACCACTTGCTGTAAAGAGTATCCGAACCATCAGAGGTGAATGAAGTATACATAAATGTTTTATATATACCTACTAATCTGTTTATTGCCTCATCAAAAACAGCTTCATCATAAGGAGCGAAAGTATCATCACCGGAGAGGTAAGTCTTTGTAAACTTATCTACAGTAGAATCTTCTTCCGTTATATTTACATAATTAAGAATCTTAACAAGTCTCACAAGATTTGCTATATTTTTGACTTCAAGATCAAACCCTTTGTCTGCACCGACAAGAAGTTTTTCTACACCTTTGTCACCCAAGTAAGTATCTGCAAAAGGTGTAGCATCTTTAGTGCTATCCAACGCCTTGAAGAAGTCAGAGTTATCATCTATAAGGTCAATGATTTCTTGTGTGAAGTTTTCCGAGGTAGCAGTTGTAAGAGAGATATTCCAATTCTTTATTCCTGCTGCAAAACCTTTGTACCAAGTAGGTATCATTGCAGTCAAATACTCTTTGTAGCTTTCTTCCTGCTTGTCAAATGCCTTGTAAGTTCCGTCAGCCTGCTTGATTCCTTTGTAATCAATCTTCATTGTGACTACTTGGATAAGATTTCCGTCTTTGTCCCAAATAAAGGATGTTCTGTCACCTTGGTTGGTGTAAATCTTTTTGCCTTCGGCAACGCTTTCTACAAACTTGTTAAATGTCCAACCAGTACCCTTTGTAGCGAGTTTGATATAGAAAGGTTCAACAATCGTCGTACCCTCGGTGAAATCAGCGTCCGTGGGAAAAAAACCGTGAATATCCATACCTACAATCTTCGAATTGTCATCGAATGTGTCGGTTGTAGTAATGAATGCAGCGCCTTCGGGCATTGCCATAAAGAAAGGTACATATACGGAGTTATTTTCGGGACGAGTATATCCTGCTCCGGGTGCCTGAGCGGTCAATGCATTTTCGAAGTCAACGAAGCCTGTATACTCAAGATTTACAACACCGCTTGCGTAGTTGACAACAACGTTCTCAACTTGATCTCTGTTTGTTCTGTCTTCTTTACCCTCCAATGCGGTAAGTTTTGCCTGTACCGCTTCCTGAGCAGCGACAGAATGTTCTGTAACAGTAATAGCTGTCAAATTGCCGAGAATCTCTTCGTCTATCGGCGAGTTGAGACCGATGTACTTATTGTTGTACATATATCCGGCAAAATAAGTCTTCGAATCGTCATCGAAAGTACCGGGAGTCTTGGGGGTCTTAGAATTATCCTCAAATATAGCCTGCAAAGTCTGTCCTTCCACACCATGCATTACATCATTCTGAACAGTAACCGTAATGGGATTGTATGTAACGACTATTGCGGACAATGTCGAAACAGCAACAACCGAAACAGTATCATGAATTATGAAATATTCGGTTGCCAATGTTTTGTCGCCCTTAAGTACGATCGAAGGAACTCCGTTAGTGTCAAAGTTCAATTCAAACGTCAATGTCTTCTTATTGGTATTGCCATCTTTATTAAAGTTGAAAGATTCAGCGGTTGTAAATTCAACTTCAATTTCTTTATTGACAATGCTTGTGGAATTGAGGTAATGTGTGAACTTGAATTCAAGATTTCCGTCTTCGTCTATCTCGGCTTTGATAACGCTTTCATTGTTATGTTTTAAAGCGGCATCCAATTTATTTACATTAACTTCCACCGAAGCAATTTTATCGAAAGCGGCTTTATGATCCATCGCAATCCAACGATCTACGATAGTCATGTCTTCGTTAACAACTTCTTTATCGTTAAGAGCGCTGTATGTAACGGTAGTAACCTCTTCTTTAACAGAAGTTTTTTCTATCAATCTGCCCGCATAATACTTGCCATCTACGATAGAACCTACCTCATATGATTTGTCGGTATATGCTTTAACGATTTCTGCATATTTAGCGGTTCCTTTTATAGTACTTTCGGTAGCACTCAACGCGTTTCCGGAAAGAACATTGAAGGTTATCGTAGTTCCGGCAAGTTCGTCTTTGTAAGTTACGGTATTCCAGGTATAAGCGGAATATACAACGTTAACTTCCTTAATCTCGATAAGCATACCGCTTTCATCATAGAAGAAGAACAATACAGTCTGAGTATTCTCAGCGATCGTTTTTGCATCTTCTTCTGCTACATCCGAACCAACAGCATGAGATACAAACTTCTCGGTAGGGATAGCGGTAGGGGTTTTCAAATATCCGTCGATCGAATAGCTCTTAGCTTTATCGGATTCTGCCTTAGCCTTAACTACAACTTCGGATTTTCCGTAAATATCATTATAAGTTACGTTCAACTTTCCGTTGGTCTCAAAGGAAGAATCCTTAGTCAATACAAGAGCAGTGTCCTCAGCTGTAGCCCAACGTGCATTTGCTTCTCCTTCAACAGTGAAGTCTTTATTATAAGTAGGCTGTAACCAATAAACATAAATATTTGTAGGATGATATTCATTAGAAGGAGCACCTTCCGCTGCTGTATTATCTACAAAAGGCTTGGTTGTGTCTATCTTTTTATCTGTAATAGTTGTCAAATCAATCGTTGCAGCGTTGTAATATCCCTGAACAAAGTTTCCGCTGTGTTTATCGATTTCGTACTCTACGGGTGCATCGGGATCGGGTTCTCCGGTGACTTCTTTTGCTTTCATGGTAACAAATTCGCTACCGAGCTCAAGTCCGCCTCTTGTTGCCTCTCCGTTCATAAGAGCTTTCCACATCTTGCTTTGCTCAAGAGATTTTCCTCTGAGAACCTTTATTGCTATAGGTTGAGCAAGAGGATCCGAAACGTTGTTTCTGCCGTTAAACGCACCTGTACCTGTTACGCTGCCTACGGAAACAGAATACTCTTTATATTCTTCAACGGTAACAATAAAATCTTTAACGGAAATCACGTTGCCGTCTTTGTCATAGAAATACAATTTGAGAGTCTCAGCGTTTTTAGCATTGCGAGAAGTCCAATTGTTTTCTACCTTATGTATAATGGAAACGAATACGGGATAAGAATTTGCAGTTACATTTACATCATCTTTTACAAGCTTCTGTGCATCAACAGCCACAGCTGTGGGATCCATAAAGCTACCCTCGCTGAAATAAACAGCACCCTCGGGAATCTGAATATCGATACCTGCAAAGATATGACCTTTTCTTACATCGTCTGCTCCATATTCGCCGTTTTCAAAGCCGTTTCTCTTTGCCTGTACTGCATAGATAGCATCCCAATCAACGACATCGTCATAAGTAACGGTGATTTTATTTCCGGATACGGCAACATTGGCATCGGTTCCTTCGAAATCGGAGTTAACCTTGTTTACAGCACCGACTGCAACTTCGTCTGTCCTTACGTAAACGCGATAACTCCAACCTTTTTCTCCATTTGCAACAAGATCTTTGTTGTCGTTTTCGGAAAGCTTAATCATATGCTTAGCTGTATCCGTAGCCCAAGCGGAACCATCAAGACGATAAATTCCTATAAGAGTCTGTCCCTGAGCAACTTCTATTTTGTTCAAGTTATCTTTAATAGCTTTGTATTCATCGCTATCTGCAAGGGTATTGCTATTTGCAACATGAATCTCAATGTTTTTGCCCTCGGCATACTTGTAACCGGTTTCTGTCTTTTCCAAGCCCTCGATTACAACGGTATAAACTTCGTAATTGCCGTATTCTACGGTAACATACTTAACACCGGTGAGAGCATTCTCAGCGTCATAAAGATAGAATGCATAAACCTTGGTTCCGGTCAATACATTGCCATCGGAATCGAGAATGTTTATAGAGTGAGTTGCGGTATTTGCGTTGACATTCTGAAGAGTCGTATCTTTTACAAACCAAGTCTCTCTTACTCCATTCATAACGTCTTGGACAGTTACGTCTTTACCTTCAACATCATATACTCTTACGGCATATTTGCTTACGCCTGTTAAATCGCTGAGTTTAAGCTGGTATGTTAATACTGTAGGAGTTGCGGTTCCCGTATCTTTTACGATATCCGTATATTCTACTTTAACATTTGCGGTATTATTAGAGGAAACTGTGACGCCTGAAGAAATTTCACCATCTGCTGCGGCAAAAGAAGCGCTATTGGAAGTAAAGTCTTTTGCGGTAAACTTTACCCAAATTTCTCCGGTTACTTTGTAAGTAGAAGCGGTTTCTGCGGTAAGATTGGTTGCATTAGATGCCAATTTATCTGCGCTATCCGCATAAGCAACCGAGGTAACAATCTTGTTTGCGTTTTCTTCAAGATCTACGATTGCGTCAAACAACACTGTATTATGATCGATTTTTACGGTTTTACCGTCATAATGAACATCATACTGGTTAAGTTTTATTTCTTCGGTCTTGATAACAGTGTTGGTATTAAAGTCGTCTGCTTTAAATGTATACGAAGCTTTAACGTTAGTGTTTGCATCGCCAAAATGATATCCGGTTTGTGCCGTTATATCATATTTAAACGAATCATATTTAACAGTCTCGTTATCGGCAAATATATAATTTTCGCCGTAAGATACGGTACCTGTCATGCTCGAAACGACAAGCGCAGTCTTTGCCTCATCCAAAGTCGCATATGTCTTTTCGCCCAACTTCACCTTTACGTCTACTTTATAAACTTTCGCTACACCGGATTTTACGCTGTCAACAACTGCTTTTAAAGTTTTAAGTGTTTCACCGAGAGTAACAGTCTTTCCGTAAACTTTATCCATGGGGAAAGCATCGTAAATCGCATTATTCGCGGTATAGTCGGCATTAAACGTGCTATATGCATTGTCAAATTTTTTCGAGCCAAACGCCTCATCATAGATATATTTGAAACTGTTATCGTCTTTATCTATTTTTCCGTTTGCATTTGTATCTGCTTTATTAAGGAAGCCGTTCTCACCTACGAAATATTCAATCTTGCCAAAATAAGCAGCATATTTATCAAAATCCGCTTTAAGCGCATCGAATGCTTTTATTGCAGGCTCAACAGTATCTTTATCCTCATTAAGGTACAATACATAAAGGGCAGCGGGATTGCTTGCATCAATTTTGTTTTGATTGTTGTATGTTTCCCACATGTCGTCAAGATCCGCATCGGCGGGAACCGTTGCACCCAAAGCCTGAAGGAAAGATTTCATGACGGGAGTAAGACTTGCTTCATAGTCGAAGTACAAAGCCCAATCCATTTTCTTATCTTTATTGAAAGGTACTATGTAAGTCTCAACAGCACTCTTAACGCTATCTTTGACATCGGTGATTTTTTCTGTTACTGCGCTTTTTGCCAATTCATAAGTTGCGGGCAAAGTTTCATCGGCAGCAACTTTTTCCGCCCAAAGATTTTTGAGCGTCTGAATCTCGATATCAGAGAAAATAGCAGGATCGGCAAGAGTAGTAGCTGCAACATAGTCAATGGAAGTCCAGTTGTCTTTTTTCAACAAGCCTTCCGTTCCCGCTACTTTTTCTACCCAATTGCTTACTCTGTGATCTTTTGCATTCGCCAACGACTCAAGAGCAAGGGTCGTACGATCGGCAAGCAATTTATTTGCGTCCTCATCACTAACGCTGCCTGCGCTGAGAAGTGTTTTAAGATTTCTCGTATCTGTTTGACCTTTTCCGTCAAAGAATACATCCTCAGCTTCATCAATCTCTGCGTCGCTGTTTGCCGTTGCGCCGTTTCTTATAGATGTCCAAGCTGCATCAACAGCCTGTTCCCAAGTCTCGACACCTTCCATTGTGCTCTTCGCATTATCGAAAGCTCTATCCATTGCCTTAGCATAATCGGATTCGAGATTGTTTCCCACCAACGACAAAATAGCGGCTTCTCCGGCTGCGCGGAAAAGCTCGATCTGTGCCTTTGCCGAATTGAGATAATGTTTGTCGGCTGAAGCAAAGAGATTTTCCTGAATCTTTCTGAGTTCGAGAATTTTGCTATATGCATAGCCCTCTCTGCTCTCTGCAGAGATAACGTATTCTGTAGCATCTGTCGCTTCTGCATAAATTGCCGAACTGAGGATAATCTTACCCTTCAATGCGGTCTGATATTGTTCTATAGCTGCTGTAAAGGTATCCCACGCTGCTTTATTATTGCCCGTAAAGAATATGTAAGCAAGATTTGTTGCTTTAGTGGGATCTCCGCTCCAAGTAAGAGTCGCGTTGTCGGAAATTTTATCGGTCATAACTTCGATCGATACGGCGTCGGTCGCTGTCTCAAAGTTGATCGTTCCCCCTCCCGTTACATCTTTCTTGGATCCGTCTTTAAGGCGAATCGTGGCTACGACTGTCTCGGTTGTGGGTTCCGCAAAAGCACCCATAGGAGAGACGCCGAAAGCCACCGAGAAAACCAAAAGCAATGCCATAAGCATTACTATAAGGCTTCTGCTTTTTGTTTTTGCCATTTTTCTAATCTCCTTGTAAAGATTTTTTTGTTTTTTTTCGCAGGATACTTTATTTATCCATGCTAACCAAGTTTTCTGACGCTGTCGACGGTGCCCGTCCTCGCATCTTGTTTGACATCTTTCGGCATTTTTCGCAGCCGCTTCGTCACTATAGGGGACAACTTGGCATAATAAGACTCTATAGCTCCCCTAATTATACCAAACGCTTTTTCTCCTGTCAAACGATTTGCGCCAAAAAAAAGAAATTTTTAGTTTTTTATTGCATTTTTTTTGACGTTCCCGCCTTGATTTTCCCTCTTTGGAGAACTCGAGCTAAGCCAATGAGTATAATCTATCTTACATAAGAGTCTTCTTTTGTACCCGCAAATTCAGTATATGCAATTTTCCCGAAAGTATATATAATAATGTTTCTTTTTATTCGCAGAAAAATAACAGAAACAGAATCGGAAACATTAATAAAATCAACCGAAAAAAAACGACCGAAAAGTCAATCTTTTCGGTTAAGAGGAGAAACAGAACGTGAAAACAATATAAATATAATAGTATGCACTGCTTTCAAACGCGGAAACCACGCTTGAATTAAAGTTTGCCTACATCGCGACTGTGGCAGCGGTGCCTCACCGCCGAAAGCGACTCATAATGTCGTGTTGCGACGAGACTGAGGGGATTCGTTATTCGTAATATCTCCGAACGCGGAAACCAACTCCGAACTAACAACCAAGCAACTCGCGACCATGGGTGCAGCGTCACGCTGCCGCTGTCTGCCTAATATTCGATGCCGAGGCGGGCGGGGACTCCTTTATCAAAAGGGTGTTTGAGGGCGCGGACTTCGCTCACATAGTCGGCAAGTGTGATAAAACTCTCGTCGGCGCGGTGTCCCGTCAGGATAAGTTCGAGATTTTGCGGTTTGCTTCTCATAAACGAGAGGACTTTATTTGCGTCGATGATACCGAGGTCTACGGTATCGAGGACTTCGTCGAGAATAAGCATATCATATCGAGATGCGTTGAGAGCCGCCTCGTCGAAAGTATTGTTTTGCATAATGCGGTAATCTTTTTGTTGCGCGGCGTTCATTTGGAAAAAGAAGGGAACCGATTCGGGCGCGTCAAAGAGCGTGATATTATCTATCTTACTCAAAATTTTTCTTTCGTTGCCCGCGTTGCTTTTCAAAAACTGCACGAAAGCGACTTTTTTATCTGCTCCCGCGGCGCGAACGGCGCTTCCTACCGCCGCCGTGGTTTTGCCTTTTCCGTCCCCCACATAGATTTGTATAAGACCTCTGTTTTGCATTTTTCCCACCCCATATCTCATTTTTTTGAGATTTCCGCGGCATAAAAGCCCGACAAATCTCCTCTCGAGGGCGTGTTTTCCTTGCCCTCTTTGGCTATAAGGTAATTATAATTGATTGGCGAGCCTTTTGTCAAGAGTTGCCGATTGGGTTGGCATATCTCCGTTTTCTTGCCGTCAGCCGTGATAACTTGCGCTATTGAGCAGTAAATCGAGGTCTCCGCGGTCTCGGAGGGCGAGCAATGTTGACGGACGAGTCATGAGGTCGGGCAGCAGCGAGATCGCTTCTGCGGCGAACTCGGGAGAGAGCAGCGAAGGCAGAGCGTCTCCGCAGTCGAAGCGCAGGCGTTTGAGGATCTTGAGGGCGCGAAGGTTTCTCTCGTCGGTCTCTCGGAGAATATCGATAAAGTCCGAGGAGAACTCTCGGAATCTCGGGCAGAGTTTGTCATAGAAAACGTCTTTTTGTGTAATTCTCCGCGCGAGCGTGGTTTCGGGAACGTTGCACAACTCGGCGAGGCGTTTAAGGCGCAGGTTTATGTACGGCGGCGGGACGAAGTCGTCGGCGGGGACCGCAAACTTGGCAAGGCAGTATCTCGTGGCGATCATCGACAGCACAAACGCGCGTTCTCCGTCGTCCTTGGAGTCGCGTTCTTTATCAAGGCGTTTGAGGTACTCCGACAGCGTTTTTTCGCACCCCATTCCCGCAAAAAGCGCGTAAAGTTTGAGGTTGCCCTCGGAAATCGCAATGTTTCGCGCAATAGGGGCGGGATTTCTCTCGAGGGCGCAAAAGGTGGCGTCGAGGACTTCCGAGGCTTTTTTCAGCGGGACGGGAGGAGAAAAATCGTCGTACATCATGTCCGAAATGCGTCTGTCCGCAAGCAAAAAGCCCGAAGACGCAAGGTCTCCGAAGGCGGAACACAAGACTTCTCGCGAAACTTCTCGGAAGGCGGAGGTTACCGCGATTATTTTTTCGGCGCGCAGCGAGGGAGAGGGCAACTCGGGCGTCATCATTATCACATATAAAGGTACGCCGCCTCTTTTTGCAACCTCGAAAGCGGCGGCTGCGGTGTGTTTGCCGCCTATCCCAAAAACCATAGCAATGTCCGAAGTCTTGTTGTCGACAATACTCGCCTTGGGACAGGCGGGAAGTATCGCTCTTATCAACGCGCCCGCCCAACGCCCGCCGACAATTCCGACTCTCTTCGCCGAAGAAGGCAACAACGACGCCGCCTTTTCCAATGAACTCACCGAAAAGATTTTCAAGCCATCATACAAAATATTCATATATATTATTATAATTATATAATATCGCGAAAAATCAAGAATCATCGCTTTTCCTTGCCCTTTTCCCCGAAAGGCAGCGGCGGGGCAGCGTGACGCTGCACCCATAGTCGCGGTGGCGAGCCGCCACTGCCACAGTTCACGATTTACTTGATTACCAATTCCAACATTATTTCCGCGTTTGTGGGATTTGTGTAATCATAATCCCCTCAGTCTGCTTTGCAGACAGCTCCCCTTAGTGGCAAAGCCACCAAAGGGAGCCAAGGCGTAAGGTCGGATTTCCCTCCCGAAGGGGCCGCCCTTGGCGACAGCTAAGGGGGGGGGGCTGGCGGCGTAGCCGTCTGGGGGGATTATAATAAAAAAACAATCCAAA